>NZ_JAQFUL010000046.1:0-38517 GCF_027716265.1 Bacillus cereus group sp. Bc031 | reverse complement strand
ATCCTTCCATGCGGTATGCATGGAAGGATGACCCATTTAGTTAAATTTTATTCATTTTCTTAACTTGATGGCTATGGCTCTTTAGAGCTGCTTTTTTTATTTTTATTCTGAAAATGATTAGTGGGAAAGAACAAAACCGCTACTGATTAAAATTTCACTTTATATGAAGAAATAAATCATAAAATGATTAGCACTTCTGTGCATAATGGATTACAATAGAAGTGTGAAGAAAATGAGAAATTCTACGAAAATGTATTAAAAAGAAAGCGTAAACATGTTATGATATCAGTATCAGATGTCTGACATCTGACTTAGAAAAAACTAGAAATGTTTTTGAGTCGTTTCAAGGTAAACGAAATAGGTTAGAGAATGATTTAAAGAAGTACTGTTTGATAATGAGAACGAAAGATAATTCTTATGGAGAACAGTTTCACTTTATAGCGTTTTGAACATACTACAAGAAGTAGAACTGAACTTATAGGAGGTCGCAGTTATGAATAAATATAAACGTATATTCCTAGTCGTAATGGACTCTGTTGGAATCGGTGAAGCACCAGATGCTGAACAATTTGGTGATTTAGGATCTGACACAATTGGTCACATTGCTGAACATATGAATGGGTTACAAATGCCTAACATGGTGAAATTAGGTCTTGGTAACATTCGTGAAATGAAAGGCATCTCTAAAGTAGAAAAACCACTTGGATATTATACAAAAATGCAAGAAAAATCTACTGGTAAAGATACAATGACAGGCCACTGGGAAATCATGGGTCTTTACATTGATACACCATTCCAAGTGTTCCCAGAAGGATTCCCAAAAGAATTACTTGATGAATTAGAAGAAAAAACAGGCCGTAAAATCATCGGTAATAAACCAGCTTCTGGAACTGAAATTCTTGATGAACTTGGTCAAGAACAAATGGAAACAGGCTCTTTAATTGTTTACACTTCTGCTGATAGCGTACTACAAATCGCAGCACACGAAGAAGTAGTGCCGCTTGATGAGTTATATAAAATTTGTAAAATTGCACGTGAATTAACGTTAGATGAGAAGTACATGGTAGGCCGTGTTATTGCTCGTCCATTCGTTGGGGAGCCTGGAAACTTTACACGTACACCGAACCGTCATGACTATGCATTAAAACCATTCGGCCGTACAGTAATGAATGAATTAAAAGATAGTGATTATGATGTGATTGCTATCGGTAAAATCTCTGACATCTATGATGGTGAAGGGGTAACTGAATCACTTCGTACGAAGTCTAACATGGATGGAATGGATAAGCTTGTAGATACATTAAATATGGACTTTACAGGTCTTAGCTTCTTAAACTTAGTTGACTTTGATGCATTATTCGGTCACCGTCGTGATCCACAAGGATACGGAGAAGCTCTGCAAGAATATGATGCACGTCTTCCAGAAGTATTCGAAAAACTAAAAGAAGATGATCTATTATTAATTACAGCAGACCACGGTAATGACCCAGTGCATCATGGTACTGATCATACACGTGAATATGTACCGTTATTAGCATATAGCCCAAGCATGAAAGAAGGCGGAAAAGAGTTACCACTTCGTCAAACATTTGCTGATATTGGTGCAACTGTAGCAGAAAACTTCGGTGTGAAAATGCCAGAATACGGAACAAGCTTCTTAAACGAGCTAAAGAAATAGGGGGATAAACAAATGAATCGTGAACTTATTACAAAATCAGCTTCATATTTAAAAGAGAAATTTCAAGAGACACCACAAGTAGGACTAATCCTTGGATCTGGACTAGGTGTATTAGCGGATGAAATCGAGAATGCAGTAACAGTACCTTACAGTGAAATCCCTGAATTCCCAGTTTCCACTGTAGAAGGCCATGCAGGTCAACTAGTATTCGGTACACTTCAAGGTGTAACAGTAGTAGCAATGCAAGGACGTTTCCACTTCTATGAAGGATATGATATGCAAAAAGTAACATTCCCAGTTCGTGTTATGAAAGAACTAGGAGTAGAAACAGTTGTTGTAACAAATGCAGCTGGTGGTGTAAATACATCATTCGAACCAGGCGATCTTATGTTAATTTCAGATCACATTAACTTCATGGGTACGAATCCATTAATCGGACCAAATGATTCTGAAATGGGTGTACGTTTCCCTGATATGTCTACATCATATACAGTAGAGCTTCGCGAAATGGCGAAACAAGTTGCAGCAGACTTAAATATTAAAGTACAAGAAGGGGTATACGTTGGAATGACAGGTCCTGTATATGAAACACCTGCTGAAATTCGTATGCTTCGCACACTTGGTGGAGATGCAGTTGGTATGTCAACAGTACCTGAAGTAATTGTAGCGCGTCACGCTGGTATGAAAGTACTTGGTATTTCTTGTATTTCAAATATGGCAGCTGGTATTTTAGATCAGCCACTTCACCACGATGAAGTAATCGAAACGACAGAACGTGTTAAAGCTAACTTCTTAGCATTAGTAAAAGCAATCGTAAAACAAATGAAGGGGTGACCTCACAATGAGAATGGTGGACCTAATTGCAAAAAAACGTGACGGACATGCATTAACGACAGAAGAAATTAACTTTATTGTTGAAGGATATACAAATGGTGATATTCCTGATTATCAAGTAAGTTCACTTGCAATGGCAATTTTCTTCCAAGATATGAACGATCAAGAACGTGCAGATTTAACGATGGCAATGGTAAATAGCGGTGATACAATCGACTTATCAGCTATTGAAGGAGTAAAAGTAGATAAGCACTCGACAGGTGGCGTTGGTGATACAACAACACTTGTATTAGGTCCATTAGTAGCCGCTTTAGGTGTACCGGTTGCAAAAATGTCTGGACGTGGTCTAGGACATACTGGTGGTACAATTGATAAATTAGAAGCAGTTCCAGGATTCCATGTTGAAATCGAAAATGATGAATTCATGCGTCTTGTAAATGAAAATAAAATCGCAGTTATTGGTCAAAGTGGAAACTTAACACCTGCGGATAAAAAATTGTATGCACTTCGTGATGTAACGGCAACAGTAAACTCAATTCCGCTTATTGCAAGCTCAATTATGAGTAAAAAAATTGCTGCTGGTGCAGATGCAATTGTTCTTGATGTAAAAACTGGAGCAGGTGCATTTATGAAAACAGATGAAGATGCAAAACGTTTAGCAGAAGCAATGGTGCGCATTGGTAATAACGTTGGTCGTAATACGATGGCTGTTATTTCTGATATGAGTCAACCACTTGGTGAGGCTATTGGTAACGCACTTGAAGTACAAGAAGCAATTGATACATTACAAGGTAAAGGACCGAAAGATTTAGAAGAGTTATGTTTAACGCTTGGAAGTCAAATGGTATACCTTGCTGGACAAGCTTCATCTCTAGAAGATGCACGTGAGAAATTAATTGAAGTAATAAACAACGGTAAGGCGCTAGAATCATTTAAAACGTTCTTATCAGCGCAAGGCGGCGATGCATCTGTTGTTGATGATCCTTCTAAATTACCACAAGCACAATTTAAAATTGAAGTGGAAGCGAAGGAAGACGGTTATGTATCAGAAATCGTTGCAGATGAAATCGGAACAGCAGCAATGCTTTTAGGAGCAGGACGTGCGACGAAGGAATCTGAAATTGATTTAGCAGTTGGCTTAATGCTTCGTAAAAAAGTAGGGGACAGCGTGAAAAAAGGTGAATCCCTTGTTACCATTTACGCAAACCGTGAAAATGTAGAAGACGTAAAAGCAAAAATTTATGAGAACATGAAGATCTCTAAAGAGCATGTAGATGCACCAACATTAGTGCACGGCATCGTTACTGAATAATAAAGAAGGGCCAGGGAGTGTTTCTCCTTGGCTTTTTTTACTATTTTTTGTTTATAATAATAATGGGTGAAAATATGATTAGAATTTGTGCAATAACAAAAACAGATGAAGTATTATATGATGTTTCGCTAGAGGAAACAAAGAAAGACCATATTGTATGGTATTGGCTAGATTTATATAAGCCAACGAAAGAAGAGTATACATACATTTTGCAAGATTATTTTAAGTTCCATCCCCTTGCAATTGAAGACTGCATAGAATATGTACAGAGGCCAAAAGTTGATTTTTATGATGGATATAACTTTTTAGTTCTTCATGCATTTGGTGAGGATGGATTAGAACCTCACGAGATTGATTTATTTATTAGTGATCGTTATATTGTTTCTTTCCACTTTTCTCATAACAATGCAATTGAAAGAGTATGGAAAACGCTTGGAGAAAAGAAGCGTATTAAAAATAGTCCCCTGCACGTAGCGCATACAATTATCGATCAAATTGTAGATGACTATTTTGCGCCTGTATATTACATTGAGGATCATTTAAATGCAATTGATGATAATTTAACGGGTGAAACGGCAGGAAGTGTACTAGAAGAAGTATTTGATATACGTGCAGATTTATCGAAGTTAAGACGTACAATTATTCCGATGCGTGATTTATTGTATCGTATTTTAAATTCGACTCGTTTTTACGGTATAAGTGATCATGAAATTTATTTTAAAGATATACATGATCATTTGCTTAAATTGACCGAAATGATTGAAGCAAGCCGGGAGTTAACAGCAGATATTCGAGATAGCTATTTTTCATTAAACTCGCATCATATGAATAACATTATGAAAACACTAACTGTATTCTCGACTATTTTCATGCCATTAACATTTATTGCGGGAGTATATGGAATGAACTTTACGCATATGCCAGAGCTTGGTGGACAATATAGTTATTTTATTTGTTTACTTATTATGGCACTAATTGGCGGCGGCATGATGGCTTGGTTTTATAAAAAAGGATGGTTTAAATAAAAAAACACCGAGGGAAATTCCTCGGTGTTTTTACTTAACCAATAGCATGTAATACGAACATGGCTAAGAATAAGCATGTAATGATATACATAGACGGTGCGACTTCTTTACGCTTTCCAAGAGCAACTTTTAAGATAGGATAAGCAATAAATCCGAACGCAATGCCATCAGCGATACTATATGTGAGCGGGATCATGACGATAATTAAGAACGCTGGAAATCCTTCTGAAAAATCGTTCAGAGGAATTTGTTGAATGCTTGTAATCATCAGGCCGCCAATAATAATTAAGATTGGTGCAATGGCACTATCAGGAATTAGTTTGACAAACGGAAGTGCAAACAGTGATGCAAAGAATAACAACCCTGCAACGATAGACGTCAGACCTGTCTTTCCGCCTGCAGTAATACCTGCGGCACTCTCTACTGTTGATACGGTAGGGCTTGTGCCAAATAGACCACATGTCATTGCTGAAATTGCATTGGCTTGGTAAGCACGTGGGAATTTACGGTCATCTTCTAATAAACCGTGCAGAAGTCCCATGTTCTCAAAAATAAGCACCATGCTTAAGGAGAATGTTGCAATCCAAAATGGTAAGGAAGAAAGTTTGCCAAATGACATAGCCCCAAACACATCGCCGTAATTAGCGAATGAGAATGAACTATTTCCGATTTGACTTGTATCAACAAGGCCAAACAGCCATGCAATACCAGTTCCTATTGCAATCGTCCATAAAAAGTTTCCACGTACGTTACGAATAAATAATACGAGTGCAACGATAAGAGTAAGCACGGTCGCAAGAACGACAGGGCTACTTAATTTACCCATTGCAACAGCAGTATTTGGATTCGAAACGACTAAACCACCTTTTTGCAATCCGATAAATGCTAAAAATAATCCGATGCCGACAGTGATAGCTTCCTTTAGTGACTTTGGAATCGATACTGAAAGCACGCGAGCAATTGGTGTAAACGCAGCAATTGCAAAAATAATACCAGAGATGAAGACAGCTGCTAATGCTTCCTGCCAAGTTAATCCGAGCGTATGGACAGCAGTGTACGTGAAGAATGCATTTACACCCATACCAGGGACAAGAATAGCAGGTGCATTTGCCCAAAATGCCATGAGCAGACATCCGACAAATGAACTGAAAACAGTTGCTAAAATTCCAGCTTCAAGAGGAATGCCAGCATCGGATAAAATGGATGCATTTACAATCATAATATATACGATCGTAAAAAATGACGTAACTCCAGCTAAAACTTCTTGTTTTGGTGATGTTTCGTGTAAACCTAATTTAAATGTTCTTTCAAGTATTCCTTTCATGTTAAACCTTCTTTTTCATATCCCTCTCCCACCCGTGATATCTCTTTCGTAAGAGCTCACCGTCCTTTATTATATCAGAACATCATGTTTTTACAACAAGGAAAATGATAACGTTTACTTATAAATAGAATTATTTATAAATACGTAAAAATCGCCCGTATTGTAGAAATGATCTCTAATTCTCCCGATTGAATGGGAGGAGCTGCTTGTGCATGTAAAGTAGCATAGGACGCGACTTCCCTTGGTAATTGAGCAGATTCTTCAACGAATGAGAGTGGAACGGGATTAATGTTTAAATTGTATGTACTCGCAATAGCACGAGCTTTTTCTACAGCTTGTTGCAGGGCTTGAATGAGAGCTTGCTCATAATATTTATTTGGGTGAGATATTCGAAACCGTAAACCTTTTGCTACGTTTGCTCCATTTGAAACGGCTATATCATATACTTCCCCTGCTTTTTGTACATTTAAAACGGTAATTTCATACAAATGTTCCACCCGATATCCTTGTAGTAATGCTTTATCATTTACATACTCGTATTGAGGAGTGATCGTATAAGAAATCGTTTCTATATCTTTATCAGCGATACCAAGCTGTTTAAGTGCATCCAGCAATTGTTTTGATTGTACTGCATTTTCTTCTTGCGCTTGTTTCACATTTTTACTATCAGTTCGAATGCCAAGTGTTAGTATAACAACATTTGGTTTCGCTTTGACAACACCCTCACCTTGTACAGTAATAGTCGCTTCTTTACCAGTATTAGCTGTGCGTACATTGTGTAAATAAGGATTCATTCCACCTTGCATCTTCCATCACCATCCTTTTTATATGTATATGTGTGAACAAAAAAGAAATTTGTATGAAAAAGTTACATAAATGGGAATGTTAAAGAAAGAAAGCATATACAACGAGGGTATTTATAGATTATAATATGTGTAAATATGATAAAAAAGGGACGAGGCTAGTGAACGAAAAAAGAGAAACACTGATTTTAGAGTTATCCGGATCATTTCGAAAGATGATACGTTTATTACAAAATGATATTAATACACGTTTTGCAGAACATATGCCATATAATGAATTTTCTGTATTACGCGCGTTATTTTTAAACAGTCCACAGATGGCTTCGCAAATTGCGAGTGAAGTAAACGTAACCTCCAGTCATATTACTGCTGTTACAGATCGTCTTGTACGAAAAGGATTAGTAGAAAGAAAACGTTCTAATTCAGATCGTCGTATCGTGTACTTAGAAATTACAGAACACGGAAGAGAAGTAACTGAAAAACTAGAAGCTGTACGAAAAGAATATTATAAAGAGAGATTTAAAGGTTGGAGCGACCAAGAAATAGAAATGGTGTTAGAGCTATTTGGCCGCGTATTATAATAAATGAGGATAGGGAGCGACAGCTTTCCTATCCTTTTTCTTTTGAATAAAAACATTTTGAAACTCCAATACTTTAATTAAAAAGAATCGGAGTGAAAAATAATGAAACGTATTTGTACGCTTTTCATTATGATTGGAAGTTTTTTCTGCTTTCATCAATTCGCGGATGCCGCAACACCTCTTCAAGTCGTTCAAAAAGAATTACAACATATTTCAAATAAGCAACCTGTTTTATATTCAAAACTATGGATTCGCTCTATGCAGAATGCTATTTTATTTCATCACAGTGATAACATTCGGCATGAAGATACGATAAGCAATGTAACGAAATCTTCTCTTGTAAAAGTAAAACAACTTCCACTTCAGAAAGCATCACAGTACATCCCGAGATTATCACAATATATTTCTAAGTTTGAGGCTGAGAATGTGCAAGTGTATTATGTTGCAGCGCGTTATGAAGTAAAAAAAGAAAATCCGTATCAATTAAATGGAATGAATTATTTTATGCAAGTGTTTATTCAACAAGGTGGAGAATGGAGAATTGCTGAAAGTATAGTTGCTCCAACAGATCAAATTGTCGCAAATGGTGACGGGTTTGGAACGAAACAAGAAAAAGAGTATGGGAAAAGAAGAGAAAATGTGAAATAACCTCCTCATCGAGAGGAGGCTATTTTATTTAAAATTCCAAGAGACTTTCCATTTTAATATTTTAGGTAGGAAGAAATACGTAATGAAACTAGTTACTAAAAATCCGATGTAAAAGCTGGACAATGAGTGCGCTCGACTTAGTATTAAACCTCCAACAATCCCACCAAAGAAAATAGCGCATGCCATTACTAACTTTTGTAACTATGGATATAATAGATAGTTACCATTTCGCTCATTGATTGAACGGGCATATAAATATATACCGAGTGGTAATAAAAGAATAATATGTGCAATAGGTCCAATCAATGTTTTTGCCGGTGGAATCTTTGTAAAGTTTGGTTCGTTATGACGTACTCCATTTTGATCAGTATAAGCGCTCTGTGGATCATAATTAAAGTAAATACGAAAATCTTCTGCTGGGCTAGAGATACGTATGTTTTCCATCACATCATGTATAAGGCTGTTGTCTTCATGAAATTCAGTGTTTGAGTGAACAGCAATGACTCCGGAGATAAGTGATGGAAGTAAAGCTGGAAAGATTAATATAGTTGTAGTGAGAAATCCTTGCGATATAATATTCCCTGTAATTGTACCTACACATAAGGTAATTGTATAAATAGCGATTAATACAATTAACATGTATATAAAATAACTATGAAAGGGAGAGAATACTTGATATTTATTATGAAAAGTTAACTTTTTCATAATAGCAAATAGCCCCCAGTTTAAAATGACAACTGCGACGATATTACAGATTCCAAATAACCACTTTGTTATATAAAGGTGCGAACGTTTAAAGGGCATAGACCATAACAAGTCGCTAGCGTTATTTTGTCTTTCCCATCCAATTAACGTACAAGCTAGAACGATAAGTACACTACCTAACAGCAGAACAGAATCTAGAAGTGTTAAATCAAAATGGTAATGATATACATAGTTCCACTTTTTATTGTCATTTAGAAATTGTTGCTCTTGAATAGAAGTCATATAGTATTGATATGACAAAGTATAGAAGCTGACGAGCCAAAATAACCATACAACATATTTACTTTGTTGATACGTTCTTAGCCACAGTGCTTTTTGAAACATAGGATCTCTCCTTTAAAAAACTTTATAATTTGTTAGGCGTGATAATATAACATAAGTAATGATTCCGGTTAGAAACAAACCGACATAGTAACTAGGTAGGAAATTAAAATGGTTTATTTTATAGCCGCCTAGTAATGCAAAGTAAATGGTTGAGCCCCATATCCATATCGGTAAACTCTTTTGGAACATAAATATCTTCTGAGTGTTTTCATTTGGTGATCTTGTATATAAATATGTTCCAAGTAGTAAGTAAACTAATGTATAAAAAATCGGAACTAACATTGATTTTGCTGAATAATATATATGAGATGCTGGATCTCTTAAAGCAGTTGGATTGTTCTCGATCTTACGGGATTCCGGATCATAGTAATAATTGATAGAAAAATGACTAATTGGTGCAGCTGTATTTGTTTTTTGATTGATTTCATAAAGTTGTCGATATAAGTTTTCATTTTTAATATTTGCAGCGTATAAATGGTTAGTTGTAAAAGTGTATAGTAATGTAATAAATGTAACCCCTGCTAGTAACCATGGAACACAAAAAATAATCTGCGAAACGATGCTTCCAGTAAAAGTACCGATACATAAGGAAGCTGTATAGACTGCAACATAAGAAACTATCGCATAAAGAAAGTATCGATGAAACGGACTAAAAGATTGATAATCAAAATGAATCGTTGTTCTATAAATAACATACATAAGAACCCAATTGATAAGTAATGAGCCCACAATACAAAATGAACCGAAAGCCCATTTTGATAAGAAAACATCTTTTCTTTTAAATGGCAATGTCATAAGTAGTGTATTAGATTGGTAGCTGCGTTCCCATCCTATCAATAAGCAGGCTAAAGCGATAATAAGAATAGTTAACCAAAAACTATTACTTTCTCCTGAAGAAAAAATATAAAAATAATAATACTGTTTCCCCTTTTCTTGTAATTCATAATACGCATCAAGTTGTTGCTGAGCACTTTTATAGTAGCCAAAAGGTAACAAGTAAAACGAACTAAAGAAGAATAGTAACACAGCATATTTCCCGCGCTTCCAATTCCACATCCATAACGCCTTATGAAACATACCCATCCTCCTCCAGTGTCGTAACGAAGACATCTTCAAGCGACATTGTTAATTCTTCAATGAGCAGTGGTTGTTCTTTATAAAACTTTTCCAGTGTTGTAGCTACATTTCCCTCGATTAAGATTGTATATACTTTTCCTGTTTGATTTAATATTTTAATATTGCTTAAGTTTTCTAGTTTTTGAGGTAGTGAACGTTCATAAGCTACTTGGATTTTAGCAAATCGTGATTTGGCATCGTCTAGTGATGTAATAGACGAAATAGTATGGCCTTTTAATATAATGATTGTATCTGCAATTTGTTCCACTTCATCTAAATGGTGAGTGGAGATGAAAATGGTAATCTCTTTTTCTGCAACTTCTCCAACGAGAAACTGTAAAATTTGCCTTTTCACGATAGGATCAAGTCCATTTGTCGGTTCATCTAAAATGATATATTCTGCTTTTGTAGAAACAGCTAAAATGATGGCGAGCAGTGCTTTCATTCCTTTTGAGTAACTACGAATTCTTTTGTTTGGTAAGTTAAAACGTTCTAACAGTTCATAGAAATATGCTTCATCAAATGCGGTATAAACCTCTTTGTAAAACTTTACAATTTCTTTTACCGTATATCCGTTCAATATGTTAGTAGAATCCGGAACATATACGATTTTTTGCTTTATTTCAGGACACTGATGAACGTTTGTATCTTCATATGTAACAGTCCCTTCATCAGGGTCTAAAATGCCGACCATCGTTCGTAATAAAGTTGTTTTCCCCGCACCGTTTCTTCCGAGTAATCCGATGATACTCCCTCTTTGCAATGTGAAAGAAACATCATCTAAAATCGTTTGATTATCAATTGTTTTCTTCAAGCTTGTCACTTTCAGCATCCGCATTTCCTCCAATCTCTTTATAGTATGAATCTATCCAATCATGAATTTTATCTTTCGTAACACCAAGATAAGAGGCTTCTAATAGTAATTGATGAAATTGCTTTTCAACCATAGCGATTTTCCTTTCGTCTAATGTTGGAGTAATCGATTGGGATACAAATGTTCCTTTTCCTCGTAATGTTTCAAAAATCCCTTGTCGCTCTAACTCTTGATACGCTTTACTCACTGTATTTGGATTTATAACGAGTAAAGAAGCGAGTTCTCGTACAGAAGGTAGTTTGTCACTTGGAGCTAACATGTTCTTTAATACGAGTTCTTTTATATTTTGAACAATTTGTTCCCATATCGGAGTGTTGCTTCTTGGATCAAGTTGAATATGCAAGAGCAATGTCTCCTTTCTAACTTGTATTAAGTGTACTATTTAGAGTAATACACTTAATACAATAAAGGTGATGAATTTGTTTGTCAACTGAAAATGTTAGAAAAATATGGTATTAAAAAACAGTGAATTGGAAAAAATAGGTTTGATATAGAATGGAGGGTTAGTCATGAAGCGAGTTTTTGGAATACTTGTTTGTTTCATGTTATTGCTTTCTGGTACTTCAGTTAGTTTCGCACAATCTGAGAAGACGAAGCAGGATAAAACAGAAGAAACAACGCCGAAGTTAGCAGAACAAGCGTCGTCAGCAATCGTAATTGAACAAGATACAGGTAAAGTTTTGTTTGATAAAAATCCAAATGAGAAATTACCGCCTGCTAGTATGACGAAGATTATGACAATGCTATTAATTATGGAACAAGTTGAAAAAGGAAAACTAAAACTGACCGATAAAGTGAGAGCAAGTGAGCATGCAGCTTCAATGGGTGGATCACAAATCTTTTTAGAGCCTGGAGAAGAGATGACCGTAAATGAAATGCTAAAGGGTATTGCAATTGCATCTGGAAATGATGCGTCTGTTGCAGTAGCAGAGCATATCGCTGGTTCAGAAGAAGGTTTTGTAAATATGATGAACAAAAAAGCGAAAGATTTAGGACTGAAAAATACTCATTTTCAAAATCCGACAGGTCTTCCGGCTAAAGATCATTATTCCACAGCAAATGATATGGCTATAATGGCGAAAGAATTGATGAAGTACCCACTTATTCGCAAATACACAGGAAAATACGAAGACTATTTACGTGAAGATACGGATAAGAAGTTTTGGCTCGTTAATACGAATAAGTTAGTGCGTTTTTATCCTGGAGTAGATGGTGTAAAAACGGGCTTTACGACAGAAGCAAAATATTGTTTAACAGCATCGGCTGAAAAGAATGGGATGCGTGTTATTTCAGTTGTTATGGGAGCACCTACATCGAAAGAACGGAACAATCAAGTAACGAAGCTTCTTGACTACGCATTTGGTCAATATATGACAAAGAAATTGTATACACGAGGCGAAAAAATTAAGACTGTCCAAGTAGGAAAAGGGAAAAAAGAAAAAGTAGATTTAGTTGCGTCAGATAATGTATCTCTTCTTATGAAGAAGGGCGAAAATATGGACAAGGTAAAGCAAGAAGTAATTGCTGAAAAGAAAGTGAAAGCGCCGATTAAAAAGGGCGATGCGCTTGGTACACTTGTTATAAAAAAAGATCAAGATGTTTTATTAAAACAAACAATTGTAGCAAAAGAAGATGTTGCTGCAGCGAGCTGGTGGGAGTTATTTAAAAGAAGTTTTGGGATGTTTTCAACATCAAAATAGCGGCAAATATTTTGCCGCTTTTCTATTCGTATGTAAGTAAATAATTGCTGAATGGTTTCACTTTATGGCGAAATAGTTCTTCTTTTGTCAGTAGGAAGGATTCTTATGTTGTATCACGAAAATCTTTATGTATGTAAATGAGTAAAGTTTGAGCATAAGGAGGAAATCGTGTGAGTCTTTCCATGCAATTAGAAGTAAAACGTGACGTCCTATGTGTGAGGCTAGCGGGTGAATTAGATCATCATACTGCTGAAGAGTTGCGAACGAAAGTAACAGATATGATTGAGACACATGGTGTTCATCATATTGTTTTGAGCCTAGAGAACTTATCGTTTATGGATAGTTCTGGTTTAGGTGTTATATTAGGCCGATATAAGCATGTAAAGGGATTAGGTGGAGAAATGGTTGTTTGTGCAATTTCACCGCCTGTTAAACGTTTATTTGAAATGTCGGGCTTATTTAAAATTGTTCGCTTAGAAGAAAGTGAAGCGCATGCGCTCGCGACGTTGGGGGTGGCATAAATGAGAAATGAAATGAACCTTCAATTTTCAGCGTTAAGTCAAAATGAATCGTTCGCTCGCGTTACAGTAGCTGCTTTCATTGCACAACTAGATCCTACGATGGAAGAACTTACAGAGATTAAAACAGTTGTGTCAGAAGCGGTTACGAATGCAATTATTCATGGGTACGAAGGAAATGCAGAAGGTGTTGTTTATATTTCTGTAATTTTGGAAGAAGCAATGGTGAAACTCACGATTCGAGATGAAGGGATTGGCATCTTTAATTTAGATGAAGCGAGACAACCCCTTTTTACAACTAAACCTGAATTAGAGCGTTCCGGAATGGGATTTACTATCATGGAAAATTTTATGGATGAAGTAGAAGTTATTTCAAACGAATCTTTCGGGACAACAATCCATTTGACAAAATACTTATCAAATAGTAACGCTCTATGCAATTAAGGAGAATAGCCTATGGACATAGAGGTCAAAAATGAGAAGAAGAAACCTCAGTTAAAGGACCACGAGCTAAAAGCGTTAATTCAAAAAAGTCAAGATGGAGATCAACAAGCAAGAGATACAATTGTTCAAAGTAATATGCGTCTCGTATGGTCGGTTGTGCAACGTTTTCTTAATCGCGGATACGAACCAGACGATTTGTTTCAAATTGGATGTATTGGACTCTTAAAATCGGTAGATAAATTTGATTTATCTTTCGACGTGAAATTTTCAACATATGCAGTTCCCATGATTATTGGCGAAATACAACGATTTTTACGTGATGATGGATCAGTGAAAGTAAGTAGGTCTTTAAAAGAAACAGGAAACAAAATTCGAAAGATGAGAGATGAGCTTTCGAAAGAATTCGGAAGGGCTCCAACGATTAATGAAGTAGCTGAAGCGTTAGAACTAACGCCAGAGGAAGTGGTTCTGGCGCAAGAAGCAAGTCGTGCCCCTTCATCCATACATGAAACGGTGTATGAAAACGACGGAGATCCAATTACTATTTTAGATCAAATTGCAGATCAATCTGAAACGAAATGGTTTGATAAAATTGCTTTAAAAGAAGCAATTAGAGAATTAGATGAGAGAGAGCGTTTAATTGTATATTTACGCTATTATAAAGACCAAACTCAATCAGAAGTAGCAGAGCGAATAGGTATTTCGCAAGTGCAAGTTTCAAGACTTGAAAAGAAAATATTAAAACAGATGAAAGATCGAATAGATGAATAGTTATCTATTCGATCTTTTTTTATGACTTTAATAGGAGGAGATTGTAAACTTTCTTAAAAATTAACAGAATTTATTGATAATTTAGTAAATTTAAAATATAATCCAATTATGAACTTGTCACAAAGGGGGAAGGAAATATGGAAACGAGGCAACAATGGGGAACGAGGGCTGGATTCATTTTTGCAGCGGTCGGCTCTGCCGTTGGATTAGGAAACATATGGCGTTTTCCTTATACGGCGTATGAAAATGGGGGAGGCGCATTCTTTTTACCGTACTTATTCGCATTATTAACGACTGGTATTTCATTATTGGCGTTTGAATTTGCTCTTGGGCACCGTCACCGTGGTTCAGCACCACTTACGTTCTTCCGTATTCATCCGCGTGCTGAATTTATCGGTTGGTGGCAAATGTGTGTAACATTTATCGTTTCAACATATTATGCAGTAATTATTGCTTGGTCTATTTCATATACGTATTTTGCAATTACTGGCGCATGGGGGAAAGATACGGAATCATTTTTATTTAAAGAGTATTTACATGTTGCAGATAAACCGGGACAGTTTGGAGGGCTCGTACCGGAAGTATTAATTCCACTAGCTCTCGTTTGGATTATTGTGCTTGGTGTTGCTTTTAAAGGAGTTAAAAAAGGAATCGAAGTTGTGAACCGTATTTTCATCCCTTTACTAGTTGTTATGTTCCTTATTATCGTAGTTCGTGCAGTGACGATGGAAGGTGCAATGCAAGGATTAGATGCATTCTTTAAACCAGATTGGAGTCGTATTTTTGACGGAAAAGTATGGCTTGCTGCTTACGGTCAAATCTTCTTTAGCTTATCTTTAGCATTTGGAATTATGATTACGTATTCTAGTTATTTACCGAAAAACTCAGATACAACAAATAATGCCTTTATTACTGGATTTGCAAACTCAGGATTTGAATTATTAGCAGGGATTGGGGTCTTTGCGGCTCTTGGATTTATGGCAAATAATATGGGAGTACCAGTTGATAAAGTGGCAAGTGCTGGTGTAGGGCTTGCGTTCGTAGTATTCCCGCAAATTATTAATGAATTACCGATGTCACCTTTATTTGGCGTATTATTTTTCTTATCATTAACGGTTGCCGGAATTACATCCCTCATCTCGCTTGCGGAAGTATGTTTTGCTGCTGTATCTGAAAAGTTCAGCTTAAGTCGCCAAAAAACAATTGGAATTATGGGGACGCTTCTCGTACTCGTTTCTCTCGTTTTTGCGACACGTGGCGGGCTTATGTTCCTAGACGTTGTGGATTACTTCGCTAATAACTTCGGATTAATTACAATTGCTCTAGCGGAAGTAGTTACGATAGGACTCATTTTACGTCGTTTACCAGTTTATCAAAATCACGCAAACTTCGTATCTGATATTAAGTTAGGGACGTTTTGGAGAGTGAGTTTACTCGTTATTACTCCGCTTATGTTAGGGTACATGTTAATTGATGGTACAATCCAAAATATTAAAAAGAACTATGGAGGTTACCCAACGGAGTTTGTCGTAACATATGGTTGGTCAATTGCAGCAGCGTTCCTTATCATTGCGCTAATCATTAGTTTAAAAAAATGGAATGCACAAATACATTCAGATTCTGCTAAGCTTGAAAAAGAATGGAAAGATCGAGGTGTTTCATAATGAGTGGATCAGCGATTATGATGATGGTTATTGGAATAGTAGTCATTTGGGGAGGGCTCGCATTAAGCATTGCAAATTTATTTAAGAAAAAAGCATAAACTAAAAAACATCTGTACCGAAATGGTACAGATGTTTTTTTATGAAAAAATTGTATTAGAAAAAAATTGAATAACCATACTACAACTACGAGGAAGAGTGAAGAGGTGAATGGAAATTGGAACAAACAATTTATATTAAAATGCGTAATCGATTAAAAGTTTCTCCTACGTATGAAGTAAAGCTGGGAGATGTTGCTCAACTTGCCGGAGATGCTGCAGTAGTTCAGTCGTTACAGGATGAGGTAATTTATAAAATTACAGCGCGTGATAAAACGCATGTTGTAATTGATGTTATGAAAATAATTGAGATTATTAGGCGAAAAACCGCTCATATACAAATTAATTTACTCGGTTCTGGACAAACTCTTGTTGAAATTATATATGAAAAAAAGAAAGTACATCCGATTTTTTTCGGACTTGTATGGTTGTTACTTTTCATTGGAGCAGCTCTTGCCATCATATATTTTCATGAAGATGTAAGCATGCAACAAGTGCACCAACGGTTATATTACATGATTACGGGAGAATTTAAGGCGCAACCACTTTTATTTCAAATTCCTTATTCATTAGGTCTTGGGCTAGGCATGGTTTTATTTTTTAATCATGTATTTCAAAAGCGTATTAATGAAGAGCCGAGTCCGTTAGAAGTGGAGATGTTCCAATACCAGCAATCACTTGACCAATATGTAATTGTTCATGAAAACAAGGATAATATGAAACAACTTACCGATGATTGAGTCTGGATTCGTTATTTTAATTGCTTTAGCAGGAGGAATTGCTGTAGGTAGCGGATATGTTGCGTTTTTAGCTGTACTTGGTATAATCCCTCGTCTAGCTCAATTAACGAGAAGTGGAAAGCACATTCAATATTTTGAGTGGGCAGTTATTGCAGGTACATTAACAGGAGCTTGGTGTAGTTTGAAAAACATTACATTTCAAACATCGCAATATTGGCTTGTTATATTAGGAATATTTTGTGGTACATTCATTGGAATGCTCGCTGCCGCATTAACGGAAGTGTTAAATGTTCTACCTATTTTAGCGAAACGAGTAGGGGTAGAGGGGAAGATTGTTGTTTTACTCGTTGCTCTTGTATTTGGAAAAGTAATAGGCTCGTTGTTTCACTGGATTTATTTCGTAAAGTAGGAGGCAATATATAAATGACAGGGCGAAAACTAAAGGACGATTACGTAAATAAAGTGAAGGAATACCATCCGAAGCCAAATTATTTTATAAATTGTGTTAAGGCATTTTTTGTAGGTGGATTCATTTGTACAATCGGAGAAGTATTGATGAAATTTTATATACATTATTTTCATTTTAGTGAACAAGAGGCAGGGAATCCAATAGTCGCAACTCTTGTACTATTATCGGCGATTTTAACAGGTTGTGGTGTATATGATAAAATCGGTCAATTTGCTGGAGCAGGTTCGGCCGTACCTGTTACGGGATTTGCGAATTCTATGGCAAGTGCTGCGCTAGAGCATAAGAGTGAAGGAATTGTACTTGGGGTTGCTACAAACATGTTTAAGCTAGCGGGAAGTGTAATCGTTTTTGGTGTTGTCGGTGCGTACATTATTGGGTTAATAAGATATACTTTTAAAATTTTTATGTCTTAAAGGAGGGGCTAGTATGAGGTTGACAGGAAAACAAACGTGGGTATTTCAAAATGATATTTATGTGAATGCAACCGGTACTGCCGTCGGTCCAAAAGAAGCTGAAGGCCCTCTTGGAAAGGAATTTGATATTTCATATGATGATTTACATTGCGGAGAGGAAAACTGGGAGCTTGCGGAACGAAGATTAATGTCAGATTCTATTCAACAAGTCATGCAAAAAGCAAATGTAGAAACATCACAAATTGATTTCTTTTTAGCGGGTGACTTATTAAATCAAACAGTAACAGCAAATTACGTTGCGCGTAAGTGGGGAATTCCCTTTTTAGGCATGTTTAGTGCTTGTGCGACCTCGATGGAGACTTTAGCGGTCGGATCAGCCTTTATAGATGGCGGATTCGCAAATCGTGTTTTAGCGACGGTAAGTAGTCATAATGCAACAGCTGAAAGACAGTTTCGTTATCCAACAGAGTATGGGGGACAAAAACCAGGAACAGCAAATTCCACTGTTACAGGTGCGGGATCCATATTAATTAGTAAAGAAAAAAGTGCCATTAAAATCAAGGCGGCTACGATTGGAAAAGTGCAAGATTTAGGAATTGCGAACCCTTTAGATATGGGATCGGCGATGGCACCTGCTGCAGCTCATACAATTCAGCAACATTTTGAGGATTTGAAGAGAAGTGCAGCCGATTACGATTTGATTGTTACCGGTGATTTATCAGCTATTGGGACACCAATTGCGAAACAACTGTTACTGGAAGAAGGTTATGATATTGGGCATATATATAACGATTGCGGATTAATGATTTATGATCCCGGTCAAGAAGAAGTATTTGCTGGTGGTAGTGGTTGTGCTTGTTCAGCTGTTGTCACATATGGTCATTTATTAAGCGAGATGCAAAAAGGGAATTTACAACGAATTTTTGTCGTTGCTACTGGTGCGTTATTAAGCCCGATGATGATGCAGCAAAAAGAAACAATTCCAACAATTGCACATGGTGTCGTATTTGAGAGAGTGAAGGGAGAGTGAATTGTGGATTATATATATGCATTTCTTGTAGGAGGCGCTATTTGTGTAGTTGGGCAAGTATTGTTAGATTTCGCAAAGTTAACACCAGCCCATTTAATGGCTACCTTTGTAGTGATAGGAGCAGTTTTAGATGGATTCGGATTGTACGATAAGCTTATAAAGTTTGCTGGTGCTGGGGCGACAGTTCCTATTACAAGTTTTGGACATTCCCTATTACACGGGGCAATGCATGCTGCAGAGAAACACGGATATATAGGGATTGGTATGGGTATGTTTAGTTTAACGTCTGCAGGTATTTCAGCAGCAATATTATTTTCATTTTTTGTAGCACTTATATGTAAACCGAAAGGATAAATCAAATGAGACGAAGGGTTGTTTTGGTCACAGATGGAGATGAATATGCAAAGCGAACAATTGAGCTTTTAACGAAGGAATTTGGGGGAAGGTGTATTTCAGCATCACAAAGTAATCCAACCAAATTGACAGGGAAGAAAGTTGTTGAGCTTATTATGCAAACGCCATATGACCCTGTATTTGTCATGTTTGATGACAGTGGATTTATTGGAGAAGGATCTGGTGAAAAAGCTTTAAAATATGTAGCCACGCATAAACAAATTGATGTACTTGGTATTTTGGCAGTAGCGTCTAATACACACCATTGGGAATGGGCACGTGTAGATGTAAGTGTAGATCGGAACGGGAATTTAACGGAATATGGTGTTGATAAATTTGGACTTCCAGATGGTGAAATTGGCAGAATTAGCGGAGATACAATTTATTGTTTAGATGATTTGAATGTTCCCGTCATTGTTGGTGTGGGTGATATTGGTAAGATGTGTGGAAACGATGAATGGGAGAGAGGCTCACCAATTACGAAAAAAGCAATTCAGTTAATTTTGGAAAGGAGTGGATTTTATGACGAAGCCTAAAAAAATAGATATTCCGATTTCAACTTTCATAAGTGACAATGAAAATTATTTAAAACAAACGGCTGGATTAGGCGTCACATTTGATGTTGGTATTCGTAAATTTCAAATTTTGAATAAAGAAATTGCAGTGTTATTCGTAAATGGACTTTGTGATACAAATTATATTATTCCTATTTTAGAAGAAGCTGTGGATACGAATGAAATAAGGGATGTTGAAGAAGATACTGTAAAGCTTTTAGAGAATCGTTTAATTCATCAGCAAGTAAGTAAAGTGAAAACGATGGATGAAGTAATGCTTCAAGCGTTATCAGGGCTTATTGTTATATTTGTGGAAGGCGAAACAGAAGCGTTCGTGATAGATGTTCGTAGCTATCCAGGACGAACACCGACAGAGCCAGATACTGAAAAAGTAGTACGCGGTGCGAGGGATGGATTTGTTGAAAATATCGTTGTAAATACAGCGTTAATTCGTAGAAGAATTCGAGATCCACGTCTTCGAAATGAAATTATTCGAGTAGGGGATCGATCGCAAACGGATATTTGTATTACATATGTACAAGATGTTGCAAATCCAGATTTAGTAAAGATTATAAAACAAGAATTAAATAACATCGATGTCGATGGCATTACGATGGCGGATAAAACAGTGGAAGAATTTGTTGTAAAGCAAAGCTATAATCCATTCCCGCTTATTCGATATACAGAAAGACCGGATGTAGCAGCAAATCATTTATTAGAAGGACATGTTCTAGTACTAGTTGATACATCACCGAGTGCTATGATTACGCCAACAACATATTTTCATCATTTACAGCATGCAGAAGAGTTTAGACAAAATCCAGCTGTCGGAACATTTTTACGTTGGGTACGCTTTTTAGGTGTTTTATTCTCCTTGTTTTTACTACCGTTTTGGTTAGTGTTTGTATTTGATCCAACTCTTTTACCAGAAAATCTTGCTTTTATTGGACCGACTAAGATGACACATTTACCAATTTTATTACAGGTGATAATGGCAGAAGTAGGACTTGAATTTTTAAGGATGGCAGCCATTCATACTCCAACGCCGTTATCGTCAGCAACAGGATTAATTTCTGCCATATTAATTGGTCAAATAGCAATCGATGTAGGTTTGTTTGTACCAGAAGTTATTTTGTATGTAGCAGTTTCTATGATCGGTGCTTATGCAACACCGAGCTATGAATTAGGGCTAGGGAATAAGGTTGGAAAATTATTTATTATTATTTTAACAGGTCTCTTCCATGAGATGGGCTTTGTAATTGGTATGACGATATTGATTTTATTTTTAACGTCTATAAAAAGTTTGCAAACCCCTTATTTATGGCCGTTTTTACCATTTGATTGGGGCGCATTAACAAAAATTCTACTCCGTCCGACGATGTCTAGTTTAAAAGTACGACCAAGTATTGTAAGGCCTCAAAATGTAAAAAGACAAAAATAAACGGGATTATACACCCGTTTATTTTTTTAGCAAAAATTTATTGTTTTTTAACAAAAATCAAACATTTTTTGTGTACACTTAGAGTAGATATTGTGTATGGAAGGGGAAGAGGACATGATTAAATTATTTGTAAGTGATTTAGACGACACGCTCGTTTACAATGTAAATCATATGCAAAAAGAAGATGAACGTGCAATTTGTTGGTTAGCTGAAAAAGGGACAAATATTTGTTTTGCCTCAGGCCGCTTTACTCATCGAATTGATGAAGTCGTAAATAGGTTTGAATTCCCATATTACACAACTGGCTTAAATGGAGCGACAATGTTACTTCCGGATGGGAATTTGTTTTATGAATCGAGTTTTGAAAATACGGTTGCCCAGGAAATATATCGATATATACATAAAAAAGGACTAGCGGATATTGTTTGTGCAAATGAGCAGCGATATACAAAAAGGAAGAATGAACATCACCATAATTTTGAAGCGTATATGGGCGTGCATATCGCTGAAATTGAAGCGTTAGAAGAGGAATTTGGTAAAACTGTACATCCTGCGAAATTGTTTGTTTTTGGGGAAGAAGAGACAATTGAAGCATTAGATCAAGAATTACGAGATACATTTCAGAATGAAGCGGAAGTTTTTATGTCTGGTAAACGCTATGTTGACATTATGCCAAGGGGAGTAAGTAAAGGGAGTGCTTTAAGACGACTAATGGAACATTTGCAAATTGAAGCAAATGAAGTTGCATGTATTGGAGATTCTTTCAATGATATTTCTATGTTTGAAGTAACCCCGCATTCATTTACTCTGCACCATGCTCATCCATATGTGAAGGAGAAAGCGAATCATATTGTTCGTTCGGTTGAAGAAGCTATTATGAAATTGCCGTTACTTGTATAAAAAAGAAGCTCGCTACTAGCGAGCTTCTTTTTACTTGAATAACGATTTAACAAAATCAATGATACTTGAGAAGAAATCTTTCACTTTATCTAGGAAACTTTGCCCTTCTTCAGATCCTAAAAAGGCAGAAACGTGTTCTTTTGCTTTATTTAACTGACTGCCAACTTGATTCCAATCAATGTTAAGATTTTTCATTTTATCAAATAGAGCAACTAAGTTATCTAACTGTTCATCCGTTAATGTAATACCAAGTTGATCCGCAATTTTTTTAATTAATGAACGTAAATCTTCAGTCGTTTTTGGCTGCTCTTTCGCAATTTCTTCTTTAATTTTCGCAACAAGTTGAACTGCTTTTTCTTCACCAATTTTATCGCCAAGCTGGGATGTTTGCACCATTTCTTCATTGGCTACTTTTTTTACTTCCTCAGGAATTGCTTTGTTTGATGTTGTCTCATAGGCTTTCATTAAACCAGTTAAAGCAGCAGTTCCAGAAACTTTAAATGGTGCAGTAATTTGAATTTCTGCATCTTTCACACCTGCTGTAATAAGTGCGTTTGTGTACATTGCATCTGTTATTGAATTAATGTTTTTTGAACGTACAATGAGACCAGAACCTGGCTTTGTGTATGTGATCATAGAAGAGGAAATTGCTCTCGTACCAATTTGCGCTTTTGGAACAATCCCTTCTAGAAATTTATGTTCTTCCGCATTAGACACAGTAATAATTGTAGCATCTTTTGGTGCTTTCATTTCTTTTAACAGATCTTGTTTTTGTTGTTCAGACAAGTTTTCTCCTAGTGTAACAATTGATTCTCCTTCGATGATGTCTGCAAACGAAGCTGTTGGCATAATAAATACTGCTACAGCTAATAGCAGAGCTAGTAATTTCGTTTTCACGAAAAATCGCTCCCTTTCTCTTTCTAAAATTTTCGGGCAACACAGTTATTATAGTATATATTTCTTATTTGTCACCTAGCTTTTTCCACATTTCAAAAAAGAAGTATGTAGATTGTCGGATTCTTTTTGTTTCTAGTCATGAATGTGGTAATATAGTGCTGAGATAGTTGAAAGGAGACATATACGTATGAAAACTTTAGGATACATAGTAATGGAAAATGGTGAAAAAATCGATTTGGAATTTTTCCCAGAAGAGGCACCAAAAACAGTAGAAAACTTTAAAAAACTAGCAGAGCAAGGATTTTATGATGGTGTGACATTCCACCGCGTTATTCCTGGCTTCGTAAGCCAAGGTGGAGACCCAACAGGAACAGGTGCGGGTGGCCCAGGTTACTCTATCCCATGTGAAACTGATGGAAATCCTCATAGACACCTTGTAGGATCACTTTCTATGGCTCATGCTGGCCGTAACACAGGCGGTAGCCAATTCTTTATCGTTCATGAGCCACAGCCACACTTAGATGGTGTACATACTGTATTCGGTAAAGTAACAAGCGGTATTGAAACAGTATTAAACATGCGTCAAGGTGATGTAATGAAAGAAGTTAAAGTTTGGGAAGAATAAGTGAATGAGAAAAGAGAGCTATTGCTCTCTTTTTTTAATAGGAATGGGTATTTCGTTTACGGTACATGATACAAGTAGTAATGTGATTGTAGTGAAAATAAGTCGCTTATGAGAACAAAATATTAACAAATTACATAGAATACATTAGATTACACATTTCAATAAAAGTTGTTTATTACATTCATTTTGCTAGAATTCATCTGCTCTAAGGTGATGAATAGTGAAGTGATAATGAGCGGTGGATGTTTCTTTTCACTTTCATATAACAGTGTTTCTTCTTTTATCTACTTAACAAAAATAGTAATGAAATGTATATTTGACTTTCTTCTTTTCGCTTTGTATGATTATCAAGTTGTTTTAAGCTCTTCTCACTCTGTTGAAAATATTGTAAAATGAATGTGATATGAAAAGAGTGATTGAGGGGATTTAATAGTTTGTAACTTTTGTAAGAAGGGATAAGGGTTATGTTAATTCGTTTTAAAAAAAGTTATGAAAAGATTGCAATGGGGCTTCTTTCATTTATGCCAACTGAAAAAGATGTGAAAACATTACAATTGACTATGAAAGATTATGAAGCAAAGGATGATTGGCAATTGTATTTGTGGAAACAAAACGAAGATTTTGTTGGGATAATGGGGATTGTAAAAAAAGAGAATCAAGTTTTGGAAATTCAGCATTTGAGTGTGAATCCATCTCACCGTCATATGGGTATTGGGACGAAGATGGTTCAAGAGCTAAAGAGTAAATTTCTTGAATTTACAATTTGCGGAAATGAGCAAACAGCAAGTTTTTGCAAAAAGTGTAAAGGGCTTGAACAAAATATACATTCGTGAAAGCAGAGATAAGTAGTTTATTATCTCTGCTTTCTTTTTTGTAATTGTTCGTTTCGTTCAGCGATGACTTCTGTTCGATCACGTAATGTGTGCTTATGTATTATAAATTCATTAGAAGTAGCATTCACGTCTTTCCAAGGAAGGTTTTGTTTCTGACATAATTCTATGCAGTACTTTTCTAATGTTGTATCCGACAATGGTAAAAATAACGGTGTAAAACTTTCTTTTTTCTGGATAGATTGCAATTTATCTTTGAGTAAGAACAGAAGTTGTGCCTCATTTATTCCTAAACGAAGTAAATGTGCACTGTTTTTTTCTAAAATCGTTATGGCGCTTTTCATCATCTTCTCTGCGCCATTCCAGTTAGAGCGTCTGTGATGGTATAAAGAAACTGCAATTTGAATGAGGCCGACTAAATAATGATCCCGATTTCCTCTCGGTTTTGTTTTCCAATATTCTTCCAGTATTTCGTGGCATTCAAAATAATCATAATCTCCGTGAAAATGAATTAAAAACTGTATGTATTCCGTAGGATACATTTTCTTCGCCCCTATCTAACGGTTATAAGTATAAGTTTATCATAGAAATATGAACAATAAACGACTAGGGAATTTCTCCCTAGTCGTTATTGTTCATATTAGCAGAAGCAAGCTGCCCCTACAATAATGAGTAAAATAAACAATACAACAAGTAATGCGAACCCACCGCTAAAACCACAATCAACGTGACCCATAGTTTTTTGACCTCCTACATTGTTCTTACTACACTGTTATCATATGAAGTGGTGGGCATGATGCCATAGGTATAGGTCTATTTTTAATTAAATTTCTTAAAAAGGTTGGATAGAACATGAGTATGCTCTATACTTATGTTGTTATAGAAAAAATGTGGTGGGATGCTTTGTGCAGTATAATTTTAAAGTAGAGGCTTTTGAAGGGCCTTTAGATTTATTGTTACATTTAATACATCGTTATGAAATTGATATATATAATATTCCTGTAGCGGAAATTACAGAGCAATATTTATCTTATGTTCATACGATGAAAGAACTACAATTAGATGTTGCAAGTGAGTATTTAGTAATGGCTGCAACGTTATTACAAATTAAAAGTAAAATGTTGTTGCCGAAACATGAAGAAGATGTACTTGATAACGGTGATGACTTTATAGATGATCCTCGTCAAGAATTGATGGAGAGGTTAATTGAATATAAGAAATATAAGCAAGTTGCTACTGAACTAAAAGAAAGAGAACAAGAAAGAGCACAGCTATATACACGTCCGCCAATTGATTTTACATCGTTGCAACAAGAAGAGGAGACAAGCTTGCCTCTTGATGTTACGTTATATGATATGCTAGCGGCATTTCAAAAATTAATGCGCCGTAAAAAAGCAAAGAAACCTGTGACAACACGTATTACTCGTCAAGAAATACCAATTGAACAGCGTATGACGGATATTTTAAAGCTGTTAGAAATACAAGGTGGTCGTCAAAGTTTTTATGATTTGTTTGTTGATGATGAACGGGAAATAATGGTTGTAACATTTTTAGCGGTTCTTGAGCTTATGAAAAATCAACAAATCGTAATTGAACAAGAACATAATTTTGATGAAATTTTCGTATCAAGCTATACTAAATCTGCATAGAGTTAGTATGGAAAATGGGATAGAAATAGTATATCTCATGCTAGGTTTGAATGTATCGTTTGGAACAAGAGAAAAAATATTGAACCGAACGCATTGATTGTGATTCGGTTTTTTGATGTGTATTTTTATGGAGAAAATAGGAGGAAGGAGCTCGTAAGATGGATAGAACAGAACAGAAATCAATCATTGAAGGGCTTTTATTTGTTTCTGGTGATGAAGGGATTTCTCCTGAACAAATAGCAAAAGTCCTTGAAATTGAAGGAAACGAAGTAATCGATATTTTAGAAGAAATGCAAAAAGAATGTGAAGGTGCACACCGAGGTTTGCAAATTGTACAGTATGCAAAAGTATATCGTTTTGCTACAAAGAAAGAACATGCGTCGTACTATCAAAAACTAATAGATATCCCAACAGCTGCTTCACTCTCTCAGGCTGCGCTAGAAACGTTAGCAATTGTTGCATATCGTCAACCCATTACAAGAACAGAAATGGAAGAGATTAGAGGAGTAAAAACCGATAAGGCGTTACAAACGTTAGTATCACACTTACTTATAAAAGAAATGGGAAGAGCAGAAGGACCTGGGCGTCCGATTTTATATGGAACGACGAAAGAATTTTTAGACACATTTGGATTAAAAACATTAGATGATTTACCTCCGCTTTCTGAAGAAAACGAACAAATGAATGAAGCGGATTTATTCTTTGGTTCTTTACAAGAGATATCGAAATAAAAGCTTAGCATTTTGCTAAGCTTTTTTTGTATATCAATTATATACCGTGCCATACTAATTGAAAAAAGGAGACGAGTTATGAGAGGTATACGAAGTATTTTATTATTAGTTTCTGTTTTGTTATGCTTTTCTTTAAATAGTGCATCGGCAAAAAGGTATATGATGTCTATTCATACCGCGTCTCCTTTACATATGCAGCGGCAACATTTTGGTAAAATGAAAGTGAGTTTCTTAAAAGTTGGGCAAGGTGATGCAACACTTATTATATTGCCAAATGGACAAACGATGTTAATTGATGGAGGACCTTATGAAGCTGGTGAGGTTATCATCCAAAAGCTAATTGAAAAAGGAATTAACCATTTAGATGCTATCGTCAGTACTCATCCTGATATGGATCATATTGGAGGGCTCATTCCGATTGTAGAGCAAATGCCGGTATCACTTATATTAGATAGTGGAAAAACATATAGTTCTCTCACTTATCATACGTATCGAAATCATATAAAGAAAAGGGGAATCCCTTTCATTTCAGTAAAAGAGGGCCAATACATACCGCTAGATCCGCATGTTTCCATACAAGTATTAAACAATGGGAAGTCCAAAGATAAAAATAATGAATCTTCAATTGTATTAAAGGTTCGGTATGGTAAGGCAGATTTTTTACTAATGGGTGATGCTGATGTGCGGACGGAAACTGAAATATTAAAGCGATTTGATGTACATGCAGATGTGCTAAAGGTGGGACATCATGGCTCATATACTTCAACAAGTGAAAGGTTTATAAAGAAGGTAGAACCACAGTTCGCGATTCTTTCTTATGGTAGCAAAAATCCGTATGGGCATCCGCATCAAAGTGTAGTGAGACGATTAAAACGGCGTGGTATAATGATGTATGGAACAAATAGACGTACGGTAGAAATAGAAACAGACGGCGAACATATTACAATAGGGTCTAGCGGATTAATGCCATTACTTAAGTGATTCATACGTTAGATGATATAGTTCCTTTTTGGAAAAAATGAATAACATATATTATAATTGCGAGAGACGTACTAAGCTTCCTTTTTGTTAAGCAAAGAGGAAATTTCATTATAATGTATAGACAACTACTCGTGCATATATTAAGATGGAATTAGGCGAATAAGGTAATAATAACAAGTAGGTATTTCATGGGAAAGGATCGATGAAAATGAAAACGCAAGTTGTCATCAATGCCAAAATTTATACAGGTCAAGAAGTAGTAGACAACGGATTTATTCGTTACGCAGAAACAATTAAAGAAATTGGTTTGATGGCTCAATATGTATCACAAGAAAATGAAACTGTTTTAGATGCGGCAGGGAAAATTGTGATTCCAGGTATGATTGATGTTCATATTCATGGTGGATACGATATTGATGCGATGGATGCAAATAGCGATGGGTTAGTAACTCTAGGGAAAGAAATGTTAAAAGAAGGAGTTACAACTTACTTCCCAACAACAATGACACAAGCTCCAGAAGCAATTGAAGCAGCACTACATGCTGCGAAGGAAGCGAAAGAAAAAGGAGCGCATTTCGAATATATTCACTTAGAAGGACCGTATGTTTCAAAAAAACGTGCAGGTGCACAACCACTTGAACATATTGTTCCTGCGAATATTGAACAATTTAAACAATGGCAGGAAGCAAGCGGAAATTTAATTAAATTAGTAACATACGCACCTGAAGAAGAAGGAGCGTTAGAGTTTGAGCAGTATCTTGCTGAAACTGGTGTTGTCGGCACAATGGGGCATACAGATGCAATTGATGCGCAACTAAAAAATAGAAACATTACACATGCAACGCATTTATACAATCAAATGCGTGGATTACATCACCGTGAACCAGGAGTTGTTGGTCATGTGTTATTAAATCCAGATGTAATGGTTGAAGTAATTACAGATGGTATTCACATTCACCCAGATATGGTGAAATTAGCATATAAATTAAAAGGACCGAAAAAAGTAAGTGTTATTACTGACGCAATGCGTGCAAAAGGTCTTGAAGATGGATTATATGAGCTTGGCGGACAGCCAGTACATGTAAAAGATGGTAGTGCTCGATTAGAAGATGGAACGTTAGCTGGTAGTATTCTAAAAATGGATCAAGCTTTCCGAAATGTAATTGAATTTACAGGTTGTTCAATCGAAGATGCAGTACTAATGACATCAGTGAACCAAGCAGAAGAGTTTGGATTAAATAATAAAGGTGCATTAGCGGTAGGAAAAGATGCAGACTTTGTTGTGATGAATGAAGATTTACATGTATATGATACGGTTCGTTTAGGAATTCATATGAAGGAAGGGAAGTAATGAAATGAATATTCTTGTTGTAAAAACTCCAGAAGAACTAGCAGAAGCAGGTTATAAATTAATTGAAGAAGTTGTAAAAACAAAAGAAAATCCAACATTAGGAATGGCTACAGGAAGCTCTCCATTAGGTATTTATGCAGAAATGCGAAAAAATAAACTTGATACAAGCCGTGTAACCACTGTAAACTTAGATGAGTACGTAAATTTACCACATGAAGATAAAAACAGCTATCACTATTTCATGCAAGAACAGTTGTTTGATCATCTTCCATTTAAACAAACTTATGTACCAAACGGGATGGCAAGTGATTTAGAGGAAGAGTGCAAACGTTACGAGGGCATTCTAGCTGCTAACCCAGTTGACCTACAGATTCTTGGAATCGGTGAAAACGGTCACATCGGATTTAACGAACCAGGAACACCGTTTAATTCTCCAACAAACATTGTTGAATTAACAGAATCTACACGCCAAGCAAACCTTCGCTTCTTCGAAAAAGAAGAAGATGTGCCAACTCATGCAATTACAATGGGAATTGGAAGCATTATGAAAGCGAAACAAATTCTACTTGTTGCTATGGGTTCTAAAAAGGCAGAAGCTGTTAAAGAATTATTGCAAGGTGCATATAGTGAAGCGTGTCCTGCTACAGTTTTACAACGTCATCCGAATGTAACCGTAATCGCTGATCAAGAAGCTCTATCTTTATGCAGTGAGGCGATTGCTGATGAACATCGACAAGTATTCACCATTTCCGATCTATTATCAGATTCAAGAGTGGGTGAAACAGCTAATTGAGGACGGCGAATGGAAGCCGGGAGATAAAATCCCATCTGAGAATGAACTTTGCGATAAGTTCGAAGTGAGTCGTATGACAATCAGACAGGCGATTAATAATTTAGTGGAACAAGGTTATTTATATCGGAAACGTGGAATCGGTACGTTTGTCCAACTTCCGAAAGTGGAACAAAAACTGCAAGGAATGACAGGATTCACGGAAGATATGATTTCTCGTGGGATGAACCCAAGTAGTCAATTATTAAGTTTCCGCCTAGTTCCAGCTACTGTGAAAATAGCAGACCGGCTGAGAATACAGGAGGGAGAGTCGGTTTATGAAGTGAGGCGTATTCGCTTAGCTGACGATGAACCGATTGCTTTTGAGACGACATATTTGTCGCCAGCTCTTGTAAAAGATATTAACGAAGAAATATTGCAACAATCTTTATATGAACATTTAGAGAAAAAACTGGGCTTCAAACTTGTTAGCGCTACTCAATCAATTGAAGCTTCAATTGCAACGGATAATGAAGCGGAACATCTGCATATTCCTAAAAAGGCGCCAGTGCTTGTCATGCGTCAATGGTCATATTCAGAAGGTGAAGTACCGTTAGAGTATGTGAAATGTATTTATCGTGGAGATCGTTATAAGTTTATTACAAACATCGCACGTAACAAATAATATATTTCAGTTTGTGAAGTACAGTAAATGTCAAATTGTTTAACATGTAAAGAAAAAATACGACTCATCCTTACAAGGAGTGAGTCGTATTTTTATTATGAGCAATTACGTGGTTAACAGCTTCTTTAACTGTATTTACTACATAGTGAGCGTGTTCTTTTACTGCGTCATCTGCTTGAGCCATAGCAAAACTGTGAGGAGTTAGAGCAAACATTGGAATATCATTATAAGAATCCCCTATGCAAGCAACTTCCTCTGGTTGTAATTGAAACTCTTTTAATAAAACAGAAATAGCAGAACCTTTACTAATATTAGGTGGCATTACATCTAAGCATTGTTCTGCTGAAATGAACGTACTAACTTTTCCATGAAATTTTTCATCAATTTTTTTCTGAAGGAGTTGTAAGCTCTCCTTTGTGCCACCGACAGAAATTTTATTCGGGAAAATTGTATCATCTATTTTCTGTAATAAATTTGGTTCTTCGACAGAAGTCATCGTTACTTGTTGCTCAAGTTCGTGAATAAACGGTGTTTTTTCTTCAATGTAGTAATTATGTTCATCACTAACATAACGGAAATAAGGATCTTCATTCGTCATGTGTAACAATTCAGGAAGAATGCTGGAATCAAAAGTTGCAGATAATAGCTGCTTATTTTCATTTGTATATACAAAAACACCATTAACACTAATGCGGTGGAAATTTGTATTTACAGCTTTCATTAAGTCTGCAATTTCATTATCAAGTCGGCCAGAAGCGAAACAAAGAATCACATTTTGTTCAGCAAGACTACGAAGTGCTACAATATCCTGTTCGTCAATTAAACCTCCGTGTTGCATCATTGTACCGTCGATATCACTTACAAACATTTTAATCATGTTGTTATCTCCTTTCTATGTACAGTTGCTCTTACATTATACGCATCATATATAAACATGTCTAAAAAATGAATTTTTATGAAATGGTAGATGTTTTACATTGACGACAAAGAAGAATATTCTGTAACATAAAAGCAGGCTATTTAAGTACGAGGGTGGTGTTATATGAGTAATTATCTAGAAATTAAAAAAGTTTTAAATAATAATGTCATCATTGCTAGCCATCCTGAACATGAGGAAGTAGTAGTGATTGGTAAAGGAATTGGATTTGGGAAAAAAGCGAAAGATGTATTGGAGCAAGAACAAATTGAAAAAATGTTTGTTCTAAAAAATGAACGTGATCGTGAACAATACAAACTGCTAGTTCCACATGTGAGTGAAAAATTAATTGAATTAATGAATGATATTATGTTCTATATTCAAGAAAAAGCAAAATCCCCATTGAATGAACATATTCATATCGCTTTAACAGATCATATTTCTTTTGCAATTAAGCGTTTAAAACAAGGGTTTACAATTGATAATCCTTTTTTAGTTGAAACGAAAATGCTCTATCCAGAGGAATATAAAATTGCTGAAGGTGTTGTAAACCTTTTAAATTCTCGTTTGCAAATTACATTGCCAGAAGGAGAAATCGGGTTTATTGCACTGCATATTTACAGTTCACTTACAAATTCAGATTTATCTTCAGTTAATCAAAACTCCCGTCTCATCGCACAGCTTGTATCTTTAATTGAGACGAACTTACAAATTACATTAGACCAAGAAAGTATTCACTATTTACGCCTTATTCGTCATCTTCAATATGCTATTGAGAGGGTGAAAAAAGGAGAAAAAGTAGAGGAATCGCAAAGTTTTGCTGATTTATTAAAGGCGGAATATCCTGTCTGTTATAATTTAGCTTGGAAGCTAGTTAAGGTTATGCAAAAAGAATTGCAACTTCCTGTTTATGAAGCAGAGAGTATATATTTAACGATGCACCTGCAGCGCTTAGTGAAGGCAGAGCATGTGTAAAATGACATATATTTTTGTCGAAAATGAAAACGTTAAAAAAAATCATTGAATCGCTTACAATAGTTATGTATAATAACTATTGCAAAGTTATACAAATTTCGACAAACACATTAAGGTATAAAACGAAAACGTTTGCCTTAATTATAGTGAACTTATACGTAAACCTATTTTTGACACGTGTTACTGATTCGATCAGGCATGAGTGGAGAAAAGTAAGGAATGTAAGCTAGAGAAAGGGATATACTACCCTTTGTATAGCTATCGTTCTATCTTTTTTTCCTCATGCCTTTTTGGCGTTTGTCGGAAGGTATCAATATAGATAAGAGAGGAAGGGTTTCCATGTTTAAGAAGATCTTTGGTGTTCTTCAAAAAGTCGGAAAAGCGCTTATGCTTCCAGTAGCGATTTTACCGGCAGCAGGTATTTTACTTGGATTTGGTAATGCATTTCAAAATCCACAGTTAACAAATGTTATTCCTGCTTTAAAAGCAGATTGGTTCGTAATGGTAGCAAAAATTATGGAACAATCTGGTGATATTATTTTCGCTAACCTTGCATTACTATTCGCAGTTGGGGTAGCAATTGGCTTAGCTGGTGGAGACGGAGTAGCTGGTTTAGCAGCATTCGTTGGCTACTTAATTATGAACAAAACGATGAGTGTGTTCTTAGAAGTAGATAAGCTAGTGAAAGTAACAAGTTCTGGAGCAGACCCAGTAAAAGTTGGATTTGCAGATCCAGCGTATGCAAACGTATTAGGAATTCCAACGCTACAAACTGGAGTGTTTGGTGGTATTATCGTCGGGATAGTAGCGGCATATTGCTATAATAAATACTTCAACATTGAATTACCATCATACTTAGGTTTCTTTGCAGGTAAGCGTTTCGTACCGATCGCAACTGCAACATTCTCTTTAATAGTAGGTATTATCATGTGCTTCGTTTGGCCATACATTCAAGGTGGCTTAAACACGTTCTCACATCAAATGATTGATGCAAATAGAACGTTAGCAGCATTTATTTTCGGTTTAATTGAACGTTCACTAATTCCATTTGGATTACATCACATTTTCTATTCACCGTTCTGGTTCGAATTCGGTCAGTATACAAATGCGGCTGGCGAATTAATTCGTGGTGACCAAAAAATCTTTATGGCACAGTTAAAAGACGGTGTAGAATTAACAGCAGGTACATTTACAACTGGTAAGTATCCGTTCATGATGTTCGGTCTTCCAGCGGCAGCTTTAGCAATGTACCATGAAGCACGTCCAGAAAATAAAAAATTAGCAGCTGGTATTTTAGGTTCTGCTGCATTAACATCTTTCTTAACAGGTATTACAGAGCCACTTGAATTTTCATTCTTATTCGTAGCACCAGTATTATTCGGAATTCACGCTGTATTCGCTGGTCTATCATTTATGACAATGCAAATTTTAGGTGTTAAAATTGGTATGACATTCTCTGGTGGTTTAATCGACTTCCTATTATTCGGTGTACTACCAGGCCGTACGGCATGGTGGTGGGTAATTATTGTTGGTCTTGTACTAGCGGTTATTTACTACTTCGGATTCCGATTTGCAATCCGTAAATGGGATTTAAAAACACCTGGCCGTGAAGTTGCAAATGCGAATGAAGGTGCAGGAAAAGCAGAAGCTGGTGAACTTCCTCGTGAAGTATTAGTAGCACTTGGTGGTAAAGAAAACATTGCTTCTTTAGACGCTTGTATTACTCGTTTACGTGTTCAAGTTAACGAACAAAAGAATGTAAATAAAGATCGCTTGAAAGAACTTGGAGCAGCTGGTGTACTTGAAGTTGGAAATAACATTCAAGCTATTTTTGGACCGAAATCTGACACATTAAAATCACAAATTCATGATATTATGTCAGGTCGTACACCTCATGTTGAAAAAGCAGAGCCTGTAAAAGTAGAAGAAGCTCCTCAAAAAGTTGATGAAAACGAAACAATCGTTTCACCAATTGAAGGGAAGATCCTACCTATTACAGAAGTGCCGGATCAAGTATTCTCAGGAAAAATGATGGGAGATGGATTTGCAATTGAGCCAACAGAAGGAACAGTAGTTTCTCCAGTTAATGGTGAAATTGTCAACGTATTCCCTACAAAGCATGCAATTGGTATTCAATCTGAAGGTGGAAAAGAAATTTTAATCCACTTCGGTATTGATACTGTAAAATTAAATGGTGAAGGTTTTGAAGCACTTGTAGCGCAAGGTGACAAAGTGAAACAAGGACAACCATTATTAAAAGTAGATCTTGCATTTGTAAAAGAAAATGCACCATCTATCATTACACCAATTGTATTTACGAATTTACAGCAAGGGCAGCAAGTCGAATTGAAAAAAGATGGAAATGTTAAGAAGGGCGAAAACGCTATTATTGACATTCAGTAGGAATTTGACGCAAAATGTTTATAATTATAATAGGTGATGTGGTTGACCGAACATCGCCTATTATATACAATAGATGATGTAGTACTCACGTCTATACAACTAAAAAATACTGTAATTTAAAGGAGATAAATTATCATGGAAAAAATCTTTAAAGTAACTAGCGACTCAGGAATTCATGCTCGTCCAGCAACTCTACTTGTAAACACTGCAAGCAAATTTGGTTCTGACATTAACTTAGAGTATAACGGAAAGAACGTTAACTTAAAATCAATCATGGGCGTTATGTCTTTAGGTATTCAACAAGGCGCGGAAATTAAAATCACTGCAAATGGTGATGATGCAGCTCAAGCACTAGCAGCTATCGAAGAAACTATGAAAAACGAAGGATTAGGAGAATAATGACTCTTAACATTCAAGGGATCGCTGCATCAAGTGGGATTGCTATTGCAAAGGCTTTCAGACTTGAAAATCCTGAATTTAACATCGAAAAGAAATCAATTACAAACGAAGCTGCAGAAATTGCACGCTTAGAAGCTGCGCTTGAGAAAGCAAAAACTGAATTAGAAGCTATTAAAGACCACGCTTTTGCTGAGCTAGGTGCTGACAAAGCTGCGATCTTTGAAGCACATTTATTAGTGTTAAATGATCCAGAACTAGTAAACCCAGTAAAAGATAAAGTAAATAGTGAAAAAGTAAATGCTGAATTTGCAATGGATGAAGTTGCATCAATGTTTATTTCTATGTTTGAAAACATGGATAACGAATATATGAAAGAACGTGCTGCGGACATTCGTGACGTAACAAAACGTGTTCTTGCACATTTACTAGGCATTAACTTCTCAAATCCTGGTACAATTTCTGAAGAAGTAATCATTATTGCTGAAGATTTAACACCATCTGATACAGCTCAGTTAAACCGTAAGTATGCAAAAGGTTTTACAACTGATATCGGTGGACGTACATCTCACTCTGCAATTATGGCTCGCTCTATGGAAATTCCAGCTGTTGTTGGTACGAAAGTTGTTATGGAGAAAATCCAAAACGGCGATATCGTAATCATCGATGGTTTAGATGGAGAAGTAATTGTTAATCCATCAGAAGAAACTCTTCGCTCGTTTGAAGAAAAGAAAGCGAAATTTGAAGAGCAAAAAGCTGAATGGGCAAAATTAAAAGATCAAGCTACTGTAACAAGTGATGGACATCACGTTGAGCTTGTTGCAAATATCGGAACACCAAATGATGTACAAGGTATTATCGATAATGGCGGAGAAGGCGTTGGTTTATACCGTACAGAATTCTTATACATGGGCCGTGACAATCTTCCAACAGAAGAAGAGCAGTTCGAAGCGTATAAAGCAGTTCTTGAAGGTGTAAAAGAAGGTCAACCTGTTGTTGTTCGTACACTTGACATCGGTGGAGATAAAGAGCTTCCATACTTACATTTACCAAAAGAAATGAACCCATTCTTAGGATACCGTGCAATTCGCTTATGTCTTGATGAGCAAGATGTGTTCCGTACACAACTTCGTGCATTACTTCGTGCTAGCGTATACGGTAACTTAAAAATTATGTTCCCAATGATTGCAACTCTTGATGAGTTCCGTCAAGCGAAAGCGATCTTATTAGAAGAGAAAGCAAAACTTGTAGAAGCGGGTACAACAGTTTCTGATTCTATTGAAGTTGGTATGATGGTTGAAATCCCAGCTTCAGCAGTATTAGCAGATCAACTTGCAAAAGAAGTTGATTTCTTCTCTATCGGAACAAACGACTTAATTCAATACACAATGGCTGCAGACCGTATGAACGAACAAGTATCTTACTTATACCAACCATATAACCCATCTATTTTACGTCTTGTAAAAATGGTTATCGATGCTGCTCATAAAGAAGGCAAATGGGCTGGTATGTGTGGTGAGATGGCGGGAGATTCACTTGCGATCCCATTATTATTAGGATTAGGTTTAGATGAGTTCAGTATGAGTGCAACATCTATTCTTCCTGCAAGAACACAACTAAGCAAGTTGTCAAAAGCAGAAATGGAAACATTAGCAGAAAAAGCATTAATGATGTCAACTGCTGAAGAAGTTGTTGAACTAGTTAAAAGTATATAATCAATAAAAAAACCTGAGTCGATTTGAAATCGGTCTCAGGTTTTTTCTATGAGAAAAGTAAAACTTATTTTCTTACTTTTGAAGATAAGGAACAAAATTAGATAGCGATAGCAACGATATCAGCTGGGCATACACGTAAAATACCAGTAAAAGTATTTCGGTTTTGATTGTGCTTATCGTCTTTATTGTTATCTTTGTTATCTTTGTCATTGTTATTACGAGCTAAAGCAGAGAAAAGAGCAACACCGTTACAGAAACCTTCAAAAATTACATTGTTGAAAGATCCAACACCTTTAACGCTTAATAGAGAAAGCTCTGTTCCAACTGAAATGCTAGCAAGTACGTTACATACAGCTGGTTGTTGTGGTCTAACTACTTCTTTCTCTTTCTCTTTCTCATGATGTCTGCACTCTCTTTCATGATGATGACAGTCTCTAAAGTTATCACAGCATCCAAATGATCCAAACATAATCCTCATCACCCCCTTCACACTTATAATCTATGTAAGTTCGGTAGTGAGTGACTGGACAGAGAGTGGAATTTTTTCTAGGGGAATTTCTCATTTTAAAAGACTAGCTGGGTGTTTATTACGGAATGATGTTTAAAATAGGATAGATATCACAAAAAAGTGTAAAGACCACCGAAATGAATGAAATAGGTAGCCTTTACACTTTTTTGCTTTTATATAAAACGATGATATATACAGGAAGAGCTAACAGTAGCGGTACAATGGATCGTGCAGTATGTTTTTCTGATTCTAATTGGAATGCTTCTTCTTTTGGAAATTGTAAAACTGAAATATTTGCAGCATCGCCAATAAAATATAGAAGCAGTACAGTTACTATGTAACATAAAAGTGCAATAAAGCTTCCGTATGAACTCAATGAAAATCCCTCTCTTGTTATCTATTTGTTATCATTGTATCATAATTGTAACAAAAACACACGGTTATATTTCGATGCTTTAACAAAATTCGACACGAAACGTCATTTATATGTATGTGAATAGCATGAAATTTACTGTTTTTTATGTGTGGATGTCGAATCATACATTTTAGTATTACGGATGTGTGACAGAATAAAAAAGAAACGAAGGTAATGAATAAAATGTACCCTATAGAATAGACACTTAAAAAAAAGTCTATTCTATAGGGTCTTTCTTGTATAATGAGAGAAAAA
>NZ_JAQFUL010000045.1:0-39028 GCF_027716265.1 Bacillus cereus group sp. Bc031 | reverse complement strand
CTGTTGAATACAGAAATCATCTTCTTGATGCCGCCTAACTTTTTTTAAAATGTCCTTTACAAAGGGTACGGATTAGACAAGCCCCTCCTCTTTTTTACAATATAGGGATGTTATATGCGAATAGAAGTAGGGAGGTTATAAGTATACAGTGGCGTTTAATGGTTCATAGAAACAAAATTAAGAGGAGCAGAAATATGATCAACACCACTTTTAAATAAAGGGGATATATTAAAACATCCTATCAGATTACCAACAAGCTTACATGAATTTTTATAAAGAACTATGACCAACCATGAATAAATAGTTGGCCATAATGATCTTAAAGGTCCATATCTTTTAATCCAGGACTATGCTCATTTGGCATTTCAGGAAGCTCTGGTACAGGAAAACCTTTTGGCGGGTCAGTTACTGCTAATGTTCCTTTGTTTCTACTTGGTGATTCACCTTGGAATATTTCTCCCATTCTTGTTGGATCTAAGCTGAAATTAAATTGTGCGTTATGGAATCCTATATCTACATACTTTCTGCACTCTGGGTATTTATTAATATCATAGTTCGGCACAGGGAAGAGTTTGCCCCATTCAACCCCAAGTGTCTCTAAAGTTTTTGCAAAAGCATTTTGATGTGCATTATCACGTACAATTAAAAATGCAAGAGTTTCTCTAAAGGTTTGATTAGAACTCATTTCATAAATTCTAGTTTTTTGAAGTACACCTGTAGATTCAAGTACGACATTATCTAGTAAATCGCTAATTAAGTTTCCATGACTATATACCCAAGATCCATTCCATGGGTTGCCAGCTGCATCAACAGGTAATGAACTTTGTGCCCCTACAATAAAGTGATGAGGATTTGCATGTTTAACCGCTTCGTCAAGTGGTGCTGTGTCAATACCGGCATTTCCAGGCGTAGGTTCACCAGATCCAGTTAATAGTTGATTAATTGTATGTTGTACAAGTTCTACATGGCTTATTTCCTCTAAAAAAACACCTCGAAGTAAATCACGATATTGCTTCTCTTTACCTCTGAAATTTGAGCTTTGGAAAAAGTATTGCATCATTGTACGCATTTCACCATAATGCCCACCTAATATTTCTTGTAAAACTTTTGCAGCAGCAGGATCTGGTTTGTCCGGCTTAATCATATTAATTATTTCCTCTTTATAATAAAACATGAAGTACACCTCTTTTAAGTTAGTTAACATTGTTATCGTGTCCGCTAATTGGTTACTTAATACTGAAATTCATTTTTTTACCAAAAACTTTTACCTTAAAATGCAAAGTCTTTTTGAAAAAACTATTTTCGATGTGAGATGAAAATAGGGGAGATACTTAGTGTTTTAATAAAAAAGATAAGATTACATTTCGTAATCTTATCTTTTCATTAAGAATAATGAATTATATTTTCAAGGCTTTAAAATGACTTTTATACAATCATCTTCACGATTATTAAAAATTTGATAACCGTAGCTTGCTTGTTCAAGGGGAATTTTGTGTGTAATAATCTCTTTTGGATCGAATTCTTTGTTTGTTATTTTCTTAAATAATTCCGGCATAAAATGGATGACAGGTGCTTGTCCCATTTTTAGATTAATATTTCTAACCCAAAATGCCCCGAGTGGAAAGGCATTATAATTACCGCCATAAACACCAGTCATTTGAACTGTTCCATATTTTCTTACAGCTTTCGTAGCGATTTGAATAGGACCAAGGGTACCGCCTTGTAATTTTAATTTTTGTTCCAGAAATTCTAGGGGAGATTTTTTCCCATCCATGCCTACGCAATCAATAACTACATCCGCACCGCCATGCGTAATTTCCTTTAAATGTTCTCCCATATCAGGGAATTTTGTAAACTCAAATACCTCAACATTGTTAATCTTTTTTGCATAATTCATCCGATAATCTAAGTAATCCACTGCAATTACACGTTTAGCACCTTGCATCCAAGCAAATTTTTGTGTCATTAATCCAACAGGTCCACAACCAAGGACGATAACAGTATCACCTCGCTTAACGCCTGCGTTTATTACACTCCAATAGGCTGTTGGTAAAACATCTGATAAAAATAGTAGGGATTCATCTTCAAGTTCGCATGATTCCGGTATAACAAATGGAGTGAAATTTCCAAAAGGAACTTTTAAATATTCTGCTTGTCCACCTGGATGGTTACCAAATTTCTCTGTGTAACCAAAGTACCCGCCAGAATCGTAATGAGGGTTCGAGTTATCACATTGACTTTCCATTTCATGTTGGCAATAGAAACAATGTCCACAAGCAACGTTAAAGGGGATCACAACACGATCACCTTTTTTTACTTTAGTAACATCTGGACCAACTTCTTCAACAATTCCCATTGGTTCATGACCAATAATGTACCCTGGAGGTAAAGGCATGTTGCCTTGATATAAATGTAAATCAGAACCGCAAATAGCAGTTGAAGTAATTTTTACAATAATATCATCTTTTTTTTCTAACTTTGCATCATCCACTTGTTTAACTTGTACTTTGTTTGGTCCTTGATAGGTTACAGCTTTCATCTCATATCTCCTTAGGAATCATTTTTCATAATTTATATGTATTTCTTTACAAAATAGAAATCTTTAGTAAAGAGGAATCTATACATAGTGTTGTTATGAAAGTATGGTATAGCAACACTTCTTTTTTATGTTTTTTGCTCTATTTTTAAGAAGAAACTCAATAATTATTCATAATCTAATTCCCATAAAAAGGATAATTATTATTTCATAACTCGAAGCATATTAAAAACATCGGAGGTGAAACAACATGGCAAACAATAATAGTGGAAGTCGTAATGAATTGTTAGTTCGAGGTGCTGAACAAGCTCTTAATCAAATGAAATATGAAATTGCACAAGAGTTTGGTGTACAACTTGGCGCAGATACAACAGCTCGTTCAAACGGATCTGTTGGTGGTGAAATTACAAAACGTTTAGTAGCAATGGCTGAACAACAACTTGGTGGTAGAGCGAACCGTTAAGTGAATTGACATAAAATATAGTAGATATGTAAATCAATTTCTTTTGTGTATGTATAAAAACAAAACCTTATAGTAAATGAATTCTCACTCAAAGATTATTGATAATCTTCTTTCATAATCTTTGGGTATTTAATTTGTAAACGACTTTCCTAAACAATAAACACAAGGTGTTGGAAAGGTGTTTTCCATGCATAGTAGAAAATCTTTTGCAGGAAAAAGCATACTTAAAAATTTGATTTTAATATTAAAATCAATATTTATTATGATATTTTCGAAAGGAAGGAATTTGAAAATGGGTATATTAAGTGGAAATCCTCAAAATGAACCATTACATTACGGAGAGGTATTTGATATTTGGAGTTATCTTCTTGCTGCGCAGGGTGCGATTGCAAGTCATCAAGTGTTTATGAATCATACAGGTGATGAAGATTTGAAGAAGTTTTTAGAAGGCTTAATTGAAAATGATATGAATTCGGAAATAGAAGAATTAAAGGCGCTTTTAAAAGTTAATGGGGTTGCTTTACCGCCTGCTCCTCCAGAACGACCAGTTGCATCTATCGAAGACATTCCTCCGGGAGCGCGTATTAATGATGTTGAAATTGCAGCAGCTGTTTCTACAGGATTAGCAGCTGGACTTGTCACATGTAGTCAAGTAATGGGAAAATGCCTTCGAGAAGATGTAGGCATGTTATTTGGACAATTTCATATGAAAAAAGCGCAGGCAGGTGTAACTTTGCTACGTTTAAGTAAGAAAAAAGGATGGGTGGTCCCACCTCCATTACATGTGAGAAACTCTGATCAAGCTTAATAAACAAAAATAAAAAAGTGGCGTTGGCCACTTTTTTATTTTTTAGATGTATCCTTAAGCTTGGATTTATTTATTGTGGAAGAATCCATATATTCATCTGACATTTCCATAGCGTATTTATCATGGTGAATATGATTGTGATTTCTTAATTCATTGTCGTTACGCAATACTAGCCTCTTCATATAAATGTGGAAGAAAATTTCTGTTCCACCAATAATTAAAGCTGCTATAAATGAAGAAAGTCCAATATTACGAGTAGCATCTAAATCAGTAAATAAGGATGTTAGTAACCAAATGCCAAAGAAGCTTAAGCCTAAATCTGCTATTGTAGCAATCATATTTCCGTACTTAGGTAAAATGAAGAGATCTCCGATTAAATAGGCAGCTCCTGTAAGGAAAAGAGAAATTAGTAATACTCTAGGAATTGAAATGCCTGTAAAGATACTAAGTATGATTAGTAATACTGCAGTTATCGCTGTATATTTAATTAATAAAGCAACAATATGTTTCATCATTTTCCTCCATTGTTTAAACGTATATGGAATAAAATATTTCATTAAAAATGGGTTATGCTTTTATATAGCGTAACCCGTTTTAATCATCCTTAAATGGTAAGAAGTACAAGCCGGGTAAGAAGCAGGCTTATACTATGGATAGTATTTGCGGAATATCGAGCTTTATTCACAAAGGGGCGTTCCACTCTTATAATCGAGATGTTGCCTAAGTACAGTATTTTTTTACTAAACTTAATAATTTTTGCCGTTTTAATTCTTTAATATAAAAGCCAAAGTTTCTTGTGCTTAATGTATCTTTTTATCTACATATTTTCCGTAATCAGGTACAGCAATTTTATCAAATTCCTTAACGAGTGTGTTGAGGCTTGTTGATAGCAATTCACCTGACATTGGTATTCCGTGTCCAGTAACAGTGACTAGAGGCTTTAATTTTTCTAATTTAATAACGGATTCTTTAGCAGCGTTCCAGTCTGTTGTTAAATAACGAGGCGGACCGCTTATTTCCTGTTCTTGAGTAATTACCTTATATAGATATTCCTGTTTCACTGTAACAAAAGCGTCCCCTGCAATTAATGTTCGGTCTTTTTCTCGGAATAATGAAATATGACCTGGAGTGTGTCCTGGTGTATGCACCCATCTAAACTCTGGCATATGAGGAACAGTTCCATCTGCAGGTAGTACTTTTACGTTATTTCCTAAATCAATCGGTTCATTAGGGAACAGAGGTGACATTTTCGCTACCATACCACCTTCAACTGTTGGATCTGGTTCAGGATAGCTTTGTAGTCCAGTCAGGAAAGGTATTTCCAATTGATGGGCATAGACTGGAACATCCCAATACTTGATAAGTTCAATTATTCCCCCAACATGATCAAAATGCCCATGAGTTAAAATAATTGCTTTTGGGCGACTATTTGTACCAAATCGCTTCTCAGTGACAGAGATAATTTCATTTGCACATTTAGGCATTCCAGCATCAACTAAAATAAAATCATTGGTATGCGGATGTCCAACAAAACAGATGTTGACGATTTGAATCGTGTAACAGAATAAATCAGGCAATACTTCAATGCCATGGCCACTTTCAATTGAAGTTGCCGGAATAAACTTGTAATCACTTCCATAATTCATTTCATTGTCCAATTTTTCTCCCCCTTAATTTATTCCAATATGACATTATAGTTCCCTAATTTTGAAAATCCATTTTGGAGCATTTGAGAAAAGAATGAGTGGGGGATTACAAAAAAACAATAACTTAGTCTTAGAATTAAGGGGGAGATATGTCAATTTATATAAAATGTAAACAAAGAATATTGATTTTAAAGTCGTAGTTTATATTATTTTTTTGAGTTTAAGTGTATATCTTTTAAGAGGACATACCAAGTTCTTTTGTTTTGATAATTACTTGAAACTTGAACGGGAAAAACATGATCAAGCGCCCATTCTAATTTGTTTATTTCATTTTCAAGTCCTGTTGGATAGAGTAAAAGGATCTTAAAATTATTTTTAACAATATTTGATAAAACGGTTTGTAATTCAAGCGCTTCAGTCAAGCTTCCGCCCCATCTAACAAATAAAATGGATTGTGAATTATGCATTCTTTCGTAAAGGTTATCAATTCTTTGATCTAATTTTTGTTTGAAATCATGGTATGTGATGAACCAATCTTCATTCGGAATAACAGGGAAATCATGATAAGATGTTACGTTATATTTTGTATCTTTTATAATATGAGAAAAAACAGGTTGTATCACGCCATCATTAAACACAATATTTTGCTCCGGCATTGATTGCATGTTTTTTAAATCCATAAAGTCTACGAAATTATTTTTCAATAATGTGTTGATAGAAGAAAGATTCGGTGATACAAACCAATCTAGAGGACCTGAATATTTCCGCAGCTTATATTTTTTTAGATGAATAGCAGTATAACAATTTTCCCCTAAACTAATAACATCATCATACATTCCTTGAAGCTTTTTCATTTCCAATACAATCATCCTTTTTTTGAAAAATTAGAAGGTATATATAAATTCTAAAAAGCGTTATTATGACACAAAATATGCTTTTGAAAAATAGGAGAACGAGTTAATTATAAATAATATATGTATGTATAAAACCTCCTGTGAAAAGGCTCACAGGAGGTTAAACTAAGGCGTATTTCGAGTTATGTACCATTTGTTGAGGTAAGAATTGTGAGTGATAATTCATGGCGTTCCTATAATAAAGGGGGAAAACAGAAATACATTGAAGTTAGTTGTGAACAAATTGTAATTTAAAATTGAGAGGAAATAAGAAGCCCTAGTTGCTTCATTATGCAACTAGGGCATTATTTAATCTCTTCCTAACTTAATTATATCATGTAAATCAAATTCGAAATAGACTGTTTCTTCTCATTTACTCCTGCTACAATCAAGAACACATGCATAGTAAGGAGAGATGTTATATGAGTTCTTTCGTTCTCGATTTTTAGGAAATAGAAAAGGGGCAGCTTTCACTCGTCGGCGGAAAAGGGTTGAATTTAGGGGAGTTATCTAACATTCAAGGTATACAGGTGCCAGAAGGATTTTGTGTGACAACGGTAGGATATGAAAAGGCCATCGAGCAAAATGAAGAGCTTCAAACTTTGTTGCAGCAGCTGACCAAGTTGAAACTTGAAGACCGAGCTCAAATTGGTGAAATGAGTAAGGAAATTAGAGAAGTCATTATGGCAGTACAAATCCCTACTGATGTAGTGGAAGCAGTAACTCAGTATCTCTCACGTTTTGGAAATGAACACGCGTATGCCGTGCGTTCTAGTGCTACGGCTGAAGATTTACCGTATGCCTCGTTTGCAGGTCAACAAGATACGTATTTAAATATTATCGGAAAAGAAGCGATTTTACAGCATGTAAGAAAGTGCTGGGCTTCTTTATTTACAGAGCGAGCAGTCATGTACCGTATGCAAAATGGTTTTGAACATAATCAAGTTTCTATATGTGTTGTCGTTCAAAAAATGGTTTTCCCTGAGGCTTCGGGCATTCTATTTACTGCTGATCCGATTACATCTAGCCGAAAGATATTATCAATTGATGCCAGTTTTGGACTTGGTGAGGCGTTAGTATCAGGACTCGTCTCTGCTGATAATTATAAAGTAAAAGAGGGGGAAATCGTCGATAAGGTGATTTCAACTAAAAAAGTAGCTATCTATGCCTTAAAAGAGGGCGGAACAGAGACGAAACAGATTAATTCGGCTCAGCAAAAGATTCAAACATTGTCTGAACGACAAATATTACAACTCGCACAGATTGGGAGACAGATTGAAGCTTATTTTGGCTGTCCGCAAGATATTGAATGGTGTTTAGCCCGTAATACATTTTATATTGTTCAAAGCAGGCCGATAACGACTTTATATCCAATTCCGGAAGAAAATGATGGGGAAAATCATGTGTATATATCAGTTGGTCATCAACAAATGATGACTGATGCGATGAGATGAAACCACTAGGGTTATCTTTTTTCTTGTTAACGACTAATGCTCCTATGCGTAAAGCGGGAGGACGGCTGTTTGTTGATGCTACGCAACAATTAGCTTCACCTGCTAGCAGAGATTATTTAATAAATACTTTAGGAAAATCAGATCCACTCGTAAGAGATGCATTAACGACTATAATCGAGCGAGATAATTTTATTACATTGTTACCGGATGAAGAAACGGAAAAGAGTGCTAGTAAAAGTAAGCCACCAGTAAGTTTGCAACCAGAAATCGAAAATGATCCAGCAATCGTTACGGAATTAATAAAGAATAGTGAAGCATCACTTGAAGAGTTAAAAGAAAATATGCAACTGAAATCAGGAGTGGACGTACTTGATTTTATTTTGGAAGATATTCAGCAATTAAAGAAAGTATTGTTTAATCCACAAAGTATAGCAGTTATTATGGCAGGTATGAATGCTTCAACATGGATCAATGAAAAAATGGAGCAATGGCTGGGCGAAAAGAATGCAGCGGACACCCTTTCTCAATCGGTGCAAAATAATATTACGTCGGAAATGGGTTTAGCATTAATGGAAGTTGCTGATGTGATTCGGCCGTACGAAGAAGTTATTGCGTATTTACAACATGTAGAAAATGATAGCTTTTTAGATGAACTCGTTCAGTTTAAAGACGGGGAAAAAGCTCGAGAGGCAATAGATGCTTTTCTAAATAAATACGGAATGAGATGTAGCGGAGAAATCGACATTACGAAAACGCGCTGGAGTGAGAAGCCAACAACCATTATCCCGATGATTTTAAATAATGTAAGAGATTTTGAATATGGTGCAAGTAAACGGAAATTTGAAGAAGGACTGCAAGAAGCTTTGAAAAAAGAAGAAGAGTTAGTAGATCGATTGCAGCAATTGCCGGATGGAAAACAAAAAGTAGAAGAAACGAAGCGAATGATTTGCAATATCCGTAATTTTATCGGCTATCGTGAATATCCGAAATACGGTATGATTAATCGTTATTTCATATATAAGCAGGCGTTACTAAAAGAAGCTGAGCAACTTGTGCAGAGCGGTGTCATTCATGAAGTTGATGATATATACTATTTAACTTTTGAAGAGCTTCACGAAGTTGTTCGCACGAAGAAACTAAATTATGAGCTTATTCATAAACAAAAAAATGATTATAAATTATATGAAAAACTAACGCCTCCTCGTATAATGACGTCTGATGGAGAAATCATTACAGGTAAATATAAACGAGAAAACCTCCCAGCTGACGCGATTGCAGGTCTGCCTGTTTCTTCTGGAGTAGTTGAGGGGAGAGCTCGCGTTATTTTAAACATGGAAGAAGCGAATTTAGAAGAGGGAGATATATTAGTTACAGCTTTTACTGACCCTGGCTGGACGCCATTATTTGTATCTATAAAAGGACTAGTCACTGAAGTCGGCGGACTTATGACTCACGGGGCGGTTATTGCACGGGAATATGGATTACCGGCAGTCGTTGGAGTAGAGAATGCTACGAAATTAATAAAAGATGGGCAACGAATACGAGTACATGGAACAGAAGGGTATATTGAAGTGTTGTAATGAAGTAAAAGATCATCCGCTATAAATAGTGGATGATCTTTTTATTTTGCAATAACTCACTTCTTTAAGCCAGCTGCATAAAAAGGTCCATGAACTGCGATTGTTGATAAAATACGAGCAATTTCCTCTGGTGTTTCTTTTTGGCCACTATTTAACCATTGCTGAATGACACCAATATGAGCAGATGCCATATAAGAAGCTAAATATTGGCTTGGTGCGGTAAGTATCGTTATTATTTTAGCGACTGCTTTAAAACGTAGTGCAGTAAAGGGACATAAAACGGAATTACAGGCATAAAAGATAAAAACGTTTCACTATGAGTGAAGCGTTTTTTTGTTTAGATGTAAGCTAAGTAGCATAGAAGAGATATTTAAAAGTAGGAATTAATGGTGTTATATAATGAATGTATAACACAAAAACGAAAATATAGAGGAAAGGAGAAAATAAATGAAAAGAGGAATTACGGTAGATATTCTAGATGGACATGCAAATGACAATCTACTTTGGAAAGTGTTAAAGCCAATCAATATTGCTTCATTTAATTGGCGAGTGGGGAATGAGGAGTCCTACTTAATAGCGCGTGGTGGATTGGATGAGGCATTATTTCCAGAGGAACCAAGTGTAGTGGAAGGATTAGAGTTAAAAAGGTTAGTTAAAGATAACATATATTATCTTATTTTTGCAGATTTAAAAGCATATCCCAAAGGAGAAATAGTACTAGATATTGAAACATATGAAGAGTTTATGGAAAGTAAGTGTGAGATAGTCGTATTAGTGGCGGACGGTCAATACATACAAATTTATGCGAAAGACCAAAAAGCGATTGAACTGATGTATGAAAACGCACGAAATCAGGGGTTTTATGTAGAATATGTTACAGACGAAAATGACGGTAGAACACGTTTGTCAGTATAGTAGGAATTTGAAAGGGGAAACGCAATATGGAGAGAACTATAAGTAAAGAATATACAATTCGAACCGCTACTGAAGAGGAAAGCGATAACATTATTACTCTATTAAAAGAAGTAGCACAATGGCTACAACATAAAGAAGTGGACCAGTGGCAGTACCTTTTAGGAGGAGAAGCTACGGCTGAAATATTAGAAGGTATAAGAGAGAAATATACATATGTGGTTACGAAAGAAGATGAAATTATCGGTACAGTCACAGTATCTCCTAAACAAAATGAATGGGATGAATATATTTTTGGTAAAGAGGAAGTTTCTAATTCATTATATATTCATAGATTTGCGGTGAATCGGAAGTATAAGGGGAACGGAATCGGAGAATGGATGTTACGGTGGATAGAAGAGAATGTACAACATGACAAAGAGTTTTTAAAACTAGATTGTGTAGGGCATAATGTTACGTTGAATGATTTCTATAAGCGATGTGGTTTTGAATATGTCGGTAGTACGGATGGACATAGTATGTTTCAGAAGAGCATAATATAGTTGAAAAGAAATAAGAAAAAGCGTAGGAATTTCTACGCTTTTTCTTATTTCTTCTCACTGTCTTTTAAAACTTGATTTATTTTTAAGTTAACTACTTGGGCAACTAGATATCCAAGACCTCTAGCAGCTTGCAGTTGAGTTTTTTTTACAATTTTCTTTTTGAGCAATGTTTTTTCATGATTAATATTTATTTTTTTCATAGTTTATATGCCCCTTTGAAATATCCTTATTATGGTTATTTTAATTCTTTTATTCAGATAAAACAATCGATGTCTAAAATCTGTTTACATATTTGAATATGAAAGAAGGAATTCAATATAATTATACAGAATATTTAGATAAATAGGAGGTGTCGAATTTTGAGTGAAATTGAAGTAAAAAGGAATGTAATTAAGACAGGGAGTGAGAAGAGCATCATTCTTCGGTTTATACTTGCTAGTCTCGTTGGGGTGTTTATGTTTTTCGTACCGGTTACGATAAACGGTGCTTCTTCCATAATGATTGATCATATCGTGTCGTGGATTAGAGCTTCGGTTCCGAGCGCCGTACCTTATTACGCACTACTCGTTATGGTAATGGGTGCAATTTATCCGTTTTATACGAAAAAATGGAATACATCTATCGTAGATATTTGCTTTTCGATTTTAAAAGTGGTTGGCGTCGTTTTCTGTGTATTATATTGTTTGAAAGTAGGGCCAGCTTGGTTCTTTGCGCCAGATGTTGGGCCGTTTTTGTATGAGAAACTAGTAATATCGGTAAGTTTACTCGTTCCGATTGGTTCGGCTTTTTTAGCATTATTAGTCGGGTATGGATTACTTGAATTTATCGGTACGTTTTGCCGTCCGATTATGAGGCCGTTATGGAAAACGCCTGGACGATCAGCAATTGATGCGGTTGCATCCTTTGTGGGAAGTTATTCACTGGCTTTATTAATTACGAATCGCGTATATAAAGAAGGAAAATATACGACAAAAGAAGCGGCCATTATCGCTACAGGATTTTCTACAGTATCCGCAACATTTATGATCATCATCGCAAAAACATTAGACATCATGCATTTATGGAATGTTTATTTTTGGACGACTCTCGTTGTAACATTCATCGTAACTGCTATCACCGTAAGACTTCCACCCCTTAGTAGAAAACCAGATACATATGTAACAGAAGAAGGGTTCCCAGAGCCCGTTTATAAGGAGAAAATGCTAGAGCGTGCTTGGGAAGATGCGCTAGAAGTATCGAAATCTGCACCGAGTATTATAAAAAATATTGCAGTGAACTTAAAAGACGGTTTTATCATGACGATGGGAATTTTACCATCTATTATGTCTGTAGGGTTAATTGGTATTGTCTTAGCGAAGTTCACACCAATATTTGATTGGGTCAGCTATATTTTTTATCCTTTTACATGGGCTTTACAACTGCCAGAAGCAGACTTAGCTGCTAAAGCGGCATCCGTCGGTATTGCGGAAATGTTTTTACCATCATTATTAGTAGTTAGTGCACCACTTGTGACAAAGTTTGTCATTGCGGTTGTTTCGGTATCATCTATATTGTTTTTCTCAGCATCCATCCCATGTATTTTATCGACAGATATTCCGTTAAAAGTATCAGAACTTATTATTCTGTACGTACAAAGAACGATATTAACATTGCTTATCATTACGCCGATTGCTTATTTGTTACTTTAAAAAGGGGAAAAGTATAAAAAAGAATCCTTCTATAAAAGGAAGGATTCTTTTGTTTAGTGTTTTTATCAAGTAAATACTTTAAAATGTACACTGTTTTGATGTTTTATTTGTTTTTCGAATATGACGTAATACTTCTTAAGAAAATTCCTAATCCTGCAAAAAAGAATCCTAAGCATAATAAGCTGCCTGGCGTTCCCCAAGTAATTTGATCTAGCATTTTTATATCCTCCCATTTACCCCATATGAATTAACTGTAAAACTTTCACTTTATTATTATATAGTATTTTTCGGTTGTAATCCAAAATTATCCATACTACCAAATTGAAAAAATAATCTTTTTGTAGAAATAATAGCGTTTTTGGTGTGCAAATCTTTCAATAATGCACACTAGACCTTTAGAAAAAGAAAAACCTTACATGAAATGAAACCAATATAAATGTAGCTTGATATAATGGGATGGACACGGTATTTGTTACAGGCTTTTACGGATTATTATGTAAGAAGGTATTAAAACTTGAATTTTAAGTGCATTTAAAAGTTAGCGTTAATGTTTTAATATCTATATAATTAAATGTTTATTTCTGTGATATAGTAAGAAAAAGGGGGCTTACAAATGGAAATCATTCACGAAAGAGCAAAGCTACGGTTAATGGATGGTAATGATGTCGAAACTTTGTTTTCGATTGTAGAAGGAAATCGGGAAATTTGGGCGTATTTAATCTCTAAAATGGATAGTGTGCAAGATATGCAGCAATATGTTCAAAAAGCGATACAAGGTTATGGAAAAGGTACGCAAATACCTTTCGTTGTAGTGGATCAACAGACGAATAAGATTGTAGGAAGTACACGTCTATATAATATTTCGGTAGAAGATAAAACAGTCGAGTTAGGACAAACGTGGTATCATCCAAGTGTCCAGCGTACGAGTATAAATACAGAGTGTAAGTATATGCTTCTCCAGTATGCTTTTGAAAAACTCCATATGCTCAGGGTACAAATTAAGACGGATGCAAGAAATGAAAAAGCACAACGAGCAATTGAAAGGTTAGGCGCAGTAAAAGAGGGTGTGCTTAGAAATGAAAGAAAATTACCGAATGGTTATGTGAGAGATGCAGTTGTGTACAGTATTATCTCAAGTGAATGGCCAGACGTGAAAGAACAATTGTTAGAAAAATTAGAGTTGTATAAAGAAAAGCTATAATTCGTGTTTTGAAAGGTATATTGTTCGTAAGGCATGAAAAATATACCTTTTTTCTTACAAAATGCTACTTTATTTTAATTTCTTTTGTTTCATCGTTCCCTTCTGAGAAAAAATTCGTTACAATGTAGTTGTATGGTAATAAACTTATGAATTTAAAACATGTAATGAAAACCGCAAATGAAAATGAATTGATAACCCTCAATTTTAAATGAAAACCCTTTTATACATAAATAACAAGTAAAGTTCCTTCTTTTAAATAAACTCAAACAAAACGATTTGATATAAATGTTTTTTTATAGAAGTATGGATGATGTACGGAGGCAATTACAAATGAAAGAAAATAAGAAGAGTAAGAAAAGACGAATCTTTCAAGTATTTTTACTAATGATTTGTTCTGCTATTTTATATGTAAGTTATGCAGCTTACGATATTTGGAGTTATCGTTTTAAAACAGATGATAGCGTGAAAACGGATGCTGGTATCGTACTAGGAGCAGCTTCTTGGAACGGAAAACCATCTCCTGTATTTAAAGAAAGAATTAATCATGCGATTTCTTTATATAAGAACGGAAATATTAAAAAGATTATTTTTACAGGTGGTACAAAGTTCGAGGCAGAGCTTGAGGAAGCGCGTACTGCAAGAGTATATGCAATGAAACAAGGTGTAAAAGACGAAGATATTTTAATTGAAACAAAATCCCTTTTCACTGAAGAAAATTTAAAGAATGCGAAGGAAGTTGGAATAGAGAACGGAATACGCACATACACGATTGTAAGTGATCCACTTCATATGAAACGCGCAATGAGAATCGCAAAACATATTAATATTGAAGCGTATGCTTCACCAACGCCGACATCAGCATATAAAACGTTAGATACAGAAATACCATTCTTCTTTAAAGAATTATTCTCGTATATTGGATATGTAACCTCGTTGCCATTAAAGGCATTGAAGGGAGACTAATAAGAAAAGAACCTATCTTTAAATAGGAACTTTTCTTATTAGTCAAAAACATTGTATTTTTATCGGAATAGTGAAACAATAGAGAGGTAGCTTCATATAATCATAATGACAAAATGAACGGTTTATGAATCGAACATAAAGGAGATTATACTATGTTATACTATGGCACTCTCATTTGTTGAAACAGAAAAACAATCTTTCATTATTGAACAAATAAATAAATTGATTCCGAAGTTCATGGAAAGGGAGCATCAACTAAGTGAATTAGGATCATTTCCGTATGAAAATATAAATGATTTGAAACATATCGGATATACGAAATTAACGTTACCGAAGGAATTTGGTGGTAGTGCGATTTCTTTATATGACTTCGTTCTATTTCAAGAGAAAATTGCGGAAGGCTGCGGGGCTACTGCATTATCGATTGGCTGGCATCTTGGCATTGTGAAAGAACTAGCGGAAAATCGCTCTTGGAATGATGAGATGTTTAAATGGTTTTGCGAAGAAGTGCGAAATGGGGCGCTCTTTAATAGGGCAGCAACAGAACCGAAAACAGGGAGCCCGACGCGTGGCGGTAAACCAGAAACAATAGCGGTTCAACAAGGCGAGAAGTGGGTTATAAATGGAAGGAAAACTTTTACAACGATGGCGCCAGTACTTGATTATTTTATTATTTCAGCAAGTATGGAGGGCAAAGAAGAAGTTGGTGAGTTTGTCATTCCAAGAAATACAATCGGTGTATCCATTGAAGAAACGTGGGATAGCGTTGCAATGCGAGGGACTGCTAGCCACGACCTTGTCTTACAAAATGTAGAGATAGAAAGTCGCTTTTTTACGGATGTAAAAGGCGGGAAAGTGAAACAAAAGGGTATTGGCTGGTTGCTACATATACCAGCATGCTATTTAGGAATTGCACAATCAGCAAGAAATTATGCAGTTCAGTTTGCGGGATCATACAAACCAAATAGTTTAAACCATTCTATTAGTTTATTACCGAATGTTAGAAGATTAGTTGGAGAATTAGAACTCGAGCTTATGCAAGCTCGCGTCTTTTTATATCAAATTGCGAAAAAATACGATGAGGCAGAAGATAAACTGTCACTGCAAGCAGAATTAGCGGCAGTGAAATACGCCGTAACAAATGCGGCGATATCGATAGTGGATAAATCAATGCGCATCGTAGGAGCAAAAAGTTTATCAGAAAAAAATCCGCTTCATCGTTACTATTTAAACGTAAGAGCAGGATTACACAATCCGCCGATGGACGATGCAACACTGTCTATGCTTGCGGATGCGGCGTTTCGATCGTAGTTTTTTTAACTTGAATTTTATTGTTTATGTACAATATAGTTGTTTTGAAAGCACGTGTTTGATTAGTAATCGAACACGTGCTTTTTATGTGTGGGAACTTACCAGGTGGAGATGTAGGTTTTTAATATAAATGGTTATCATGGTTTTGTGATTGTTTCTTGTTGAAAAATTCTTATCGAAATGCCAGTTTGGAAAATTTGTAAATAATTACTAAATTTAATCCCAAATCAATGGTCTTTCTAAATTTACCATTCGCAAATATTGTAAAAATTGACCTGCATGGACCGCATCATGATAGGCAATTCGTAATAGCATATCGCCTAAATATCGTTGATAGCCAACATCGCTTCGATCAATAAGTCTTGCATCTAGCTCTGCTATGCTTATTGATTGAACATATTCTATGAAATCGGCAAAACATGATTGTGCTAATTCAATTTCTTTTTTAACACAAGTAATTGGCTCATCATCATACGGGATATGTATGTCGTTTATTGAGCCGTTGTTTTTTAAAATCATATGATAGTAAAAAGTTGAGGTCCATACGTGACGAATCATTTCACCAAAGGACATAGCCTCGTGATCAGGCTTCCAATTAAGAAAATTATCGGGAAGAGAATTCCATAATTTTTCTGAGCGCCTTCTCGTTTCTTTCAAATTTAATATACTAAGATCAATTGCATTCATAATACATTCTCCTTTACTATTAAACTTAAAATAATTGTATCAATTTAATAGTTAGGGTATCATCGAAATATGAATGTATATCCGAATATCTCATATATAGCTAAACTAATTGCTGAACCTACAAGAGCAATTATCTTAGAGTGTTTAATGAATAATCAGGCACTACCTGCTAGTGAATTAGCTTATATGGCAAAGGTGTCACATCCAACAATTAGTTCTCATCTTTCTAAATTAGTAGAGGGGAATCTACTGACAGTTGAACAACATGGTAGACATCGTTACTATCGACTTGCTAATCAAGAGGTAGCAGAGGTTCTTGAAAAGTTAGGAACAATCGCACCAACAGTTCAAGTTCGGTCTTTAAAACAATCAGATCAACTAAAACAAATTCGTTATGCTCGAACTTGTTACGATCATCTTGCAGGTAGACTCGGTGTAGAGATAACCGAAAAATTATTAGATAAGGAATTTATCATTTTAGAGAAAGGAGAATACATTGTAACGGAACAAGGTAAGCGGTGGTTTCTGAATTTTGGAATAAATATTGAAACGGCAAATATAAAGAGAAGAATATTTGCAAAACCTTGTCTTGATTGGAGTGAACGACGCTACCATATTTCTGGTTGGTTAGGATCTGCAATAGCAAAACTATTTTTTGAACAGGAATGGATTACAAAAACGGATAAGAATCGGGCTGTCCATCTTACAAGAAAAGGTATGAAGTTCTTGAAAGACGAATTAGGCATTGACATGGAAAATAAAGAAATGAAATAACCTGAGTCTATACAAATGTAGACTCAGGTTATTTCATTTCTTTTCTTTTAAAAATCTTTAGTGATATTTGCGCACGACAAATTAACCTCACTTGCTTTACGGAAAGAGATTAGCTGAAAAAATAGTAGTTGAGACGATTCTATTAAATTAGTAATCATATTCATTGAAAATTATGCGTAAGAATATAGTAAATGAAGGGAGATATAAAATGAATAAAGTGAAACTGAAAGTATTTAATATAAAGTATGTCATGATATGTCTTTTATTCACAATTATATGTATTCTCACTTCATTCTTCATTTCTAGTAATTCGAACGTATTTAAATCTTATTATATTAATCAATTATTAGGAACGAATTCTACGAAAGGCCTTATGTATATGATAGGCAGTGAAAATCGTTATTTTGCCGAAGAATTTCATAAAGAAAAAGGACGAGCGTCTTTGGAATCTTTTTTACTTTCACTTTCTACAAATATTAATGTAAATGACCTCCGGAGCTTATTAACTCGAGAACTTCCAAATATGAATCAATTTTATTCAGAAATATTAATTGCCGGGGAAGGAACAGATTATACGAACATTCCTGAAGAATCCAGCATTCCTTTAGAGAATATTCAAGATAAAGGTACTGCTGTTAAACACCCAAAGAGTGAGAAAGAAAACAATTCAAATACACAAAATAACGGTGAAAATAAAGTTTTTATTTATCATACACATAGTTGGGAGTCGTTTATTCCTCTCATTCCAGCTGCTACTAAACCTGATGATGCCTCTAGTACAAATAATGAAGTGAATATTACGTTTGTTGGAAATTATTTAAAACAAAAGTTAGAAGAAAAAGGAATAGGTGTTTCACATGATACGACAAATATGAGGGACTTTCTACGAAATAAAAATTTAAACTGGGCCCAATCTTACAAAGGGTCCCGTCAAATATTACAAGATAAATTAGCACAAGATAAAAATATTATGTTTCCCATTGATCTTCATAGGGACGATGCACGAAAAAATATTACGAAGAAAACGATTAATGGAAAGGATTATGCACGACTCTATTTTATTTTAGGTCGAGAAAATCCTAACTATGAAAAAAATAAAAAAATAGTAACAGCAATCAATTCATATTTAGACGAGAAGTATTACGGTTTAAGCCGAGGCATTTTTATTAAAGATCGTAAAAGCGGGAATGGAGTATATAATCAAGACCTTTCTCCAAATGCATTACTTATTGAAATGGGAGGGGTAGATAATACACCAGAAGAACTGTATGCTTCCGTAGACGCATTAGTAGAAGCGTTTAGCCATTATTATAATGAAGTAACTAAGAAAAATAACTAAAATAAAAAAGGAGTGACACCTAGTCGGAAGTGCTAGGAGGTTACTCCTTTTTTGTAGAAAATAAAATTACCAATAGATGTTAGTAGTTAAAAAATCTTTCTTTTCATTCTTCTTTTTATCGTTTTATAGGAGAATGCTATGCTTCTTATTTCACCTACTGTATAATAAGAAAAAAGCACGAAAAGAGGTTATCTCATGCTAGAGGTTATTGCAACATGTTTAGAAGATGTAAAACGAATTGAACGAGCTGGCGGAAAACGAATCGAATTAATTTCATCTTATACAGAAGGCGGTTTAACGCCGAGTTATGCATTTATTAAAAAAGTGGTAGAAGCAGTACATATACCAATTCACGTTATGATTCGTCCGCATGCGAAGTCTTTTACATATACGGAAGAAGAAATTGAAATGATGAAAGAAGATATTGTAGTTGCTCAGAAATTAGGAGTAGCTGGTGTTGTATTAGGTGTATTAAATGAAAAGAATGAAGTGGATGAAGAGAAACTAGCGAATTTATTATCTGTGGTAGATGGGATAAATGTCACATATCATCGTGCAATAGACGACACGGAAAATCCAGTAGAAGCAATGAGAACGTTAAAGAAGTTTCATAAAGTGACTCACGTCTTAACTTCAGGTGGACAAGGGAATATAGTTGATAATATTCCGGTGCTTACAGATATGCAAAAGGTAAGCGATGGTCAAATTCAGCTTGTAGCTGGAGCTGGTGTGACGAAAGAAAATATAAAACGATTGCTAGATGAAACTGGAATTTCGCAAGCTCATGTCGGTACAGCTGTAAGAGAAGGGAAATCATGTTTTGCTGAAATTGATCCTAATTTCGTACAAGAATTAGTTCAAATCATACAATAAACAATTAAGAAAGAGGAGAAACGATGAAGGAAAATACGAAGAAAGAATTATTCTCATGGGCGAAAACGATAGGATTTACCCTTGTATTAATCGCAATTATTCGCGGTGTTTTATTTACACCGTCATTAGTACAAGGCGAATCGATGATGCCCACTTTAGAAAATAACGAACGAGTTCTCGTGAACAAGATTGGTTACAGTATAAGTGGATTAGAACGTTTTGATATTATCGTCTTTCATGGAAAAGAAGGATACGATTTAGTAAAACGAGTAATTGGTTTACCAGGTGATACAGTTGAGTATAAAAATGATGTTTTATATGTAAACGGAAAAGCGATGGAAGAACCATATTTAAAAGAGTTTAAAGAAAAAGCAGCAGGCCGTGTATTAACTCCAGACTTTACGTTAGAACAAGTCACAGGAAAAACGAAAGTGCCAGAAGGCCAAGTATTTGTTTTAGGGGATAATCGTGAAGTTTCTAAAGACGGTCGTATGTTTGGGTTTATTTCAGAAGATGAAATTGTCGGAAAAGGACAAGCTGTTTTCTGGCCGTTGAAACAAGTAAGAGCGTTATAAAGAAAAAGTATGGGGGAATATATATTCTTCCATACTTTTTTTATGCCTATTTAAACGTTTGGTTCTGCTATAACTTGAGCTTTTGAAAGAGAACCATCATTATTTCTAAATTTTATTTTGTATTGACCTTACATAAAGGTTAAGTAGCTGAAAAATATATTGATAGAATTGAAAGAATATTTTATAATTTTTAATTATATGTTTGTTTCAGAAAATGGAATTTAAGTTCCGAAATTCGGAATAAGAGGGAGAGAGAATGACTATAAATAAAACGGCAGTTAAGACAATGGATATTTTACAGTTGTTTTATGAGCATGAAGAGCTAAGTTTAACAGAAATGGTTCAGCTTACAAGTATGCCGAAAACATCTGTTTATCGTTTAATTGGTTCGTTAGAAGAAATGGAATTTTTACAAAAAAATGAGAAGGGGAAATATCGTCTAGGAGTCGTTTTTTTACGGTTTGGTCAACTTGTTTCACAAAGACTATCCGTAAGAAATATTGCGATTCCATATATGAAAGAGCTTAGAGATAGTTTAGGGCAGGCAGTTAATTTAATTATTCAAGATGGTAATGATGCGATTTATGTGGAAAAGATGGAAGGCGTTCAGCCTGTACGTGTGTATACGGCGGTTGGAAGAAGAGCGCCACTTTATGCTGGTGCATGTCCGAGAATTTTACTATCGTATTTTTCTGAGGAAAAGAAACGGAAATACATAGAGGAAACGAATTTAAAACAATTTGCAGATGGAACAATCGTAGATAAGAAACAATTACTAGAAGTGTTACAAATGGCGAAAAAGGAAGGACACACCATTAGCTATTCTGAGTTAGAAAATCATACAGCAGCTATAGCAGCGCCCATTTTCGCAAATGATGGAACGGTTGTAGCAGGCATTAGCATTTCAGGATTAGCAATTGAGTACAGCGAAAGTAACATTTCATATTTTATCGCGAAGGTGAAAGAGACAGCGAATCGCATTTCGAAAGAACTTGGCTTTTTGGCATAGAAAGAGGGAGTAGGATGAAATTTTCTGCGTTAGGGGATCAAGCAATTATTGTTACATTTGGTGCAGAAATCGGGATGGATGTATACGAAAAAGTACAACGACTATTTCAAGCGTTGCAGCAACATCCGTTTGTAGGGATGGTTGAATGTGTTCCGTCGTTTACTTCATTAGCCGTTTACTACAATTTGTATGAAGTATGGAAGGGAAATGATAGAAAGATAAGACCATATGATTGCGTATGCCAATACATAGCTAGAATGTTAGATACGTATAAGGAAGAGCTGAAACGAGATGTGAAACATATTTCTATACCCGTTTGTTACGGGGGAGAATATGGACCTGATTTAGAAGAGGTGGCATATTATCACGGTTTACAAGTAGAAGATGTGATCCGAATACATAGTGAAACAACGTATTTTGTGTATATGTTAGGCTTTACACCAGGATTCCCGTATTTAGGAGGACTATCAAAAAAACTAGAAACGCCTAGAAAAGAAATACCACGGTTACAAATCTCTCCTGGTTCAGTAGGAATCGGCGGAAATCAAACAGGTATTTATCCGCTTGAAACACCGGGTGGATGGAATATTATTGGCCGAACACCAATCTCCTTATTTAATCCGGAAGAAGAAACACCAACCTTTATTCAAAGCGGCATGTATTTACGATTTATCCCAATAACGAAGGAAGAGTACGTATCACTTGAGGGGGCTAAAGAATGGATGTAGAGGTTTTGCATGCAGGGATGTTTACAACAGTCCAAGATTTAGGACGATCTCATTATCAACAATACGGTGTGCCAGTTGGCGGGGCGATGGATCAAAGTGCACTTCGGACGATCAATATGTTAGTTGGTAATGAAGAGAATGAAGCGGCACTCGAAATGACGATTATGGGACCGAAATTGTTAATAAAGAAAACGACGTTACTTGCGATTGGCGGTGCGGATATGGAACCGTTACTAAATGGGGAGCGTATACCATTATGGCGTCCCATTTTAGCGGAAGAAGGTAGTATGCTTTGCTTTGGAAAAGTGAAAAGTGGTTGCAGAACGTATGTGACTTTTGCAGGTGGTATCCATATTGATCGTACGATGGGAAGCAAAAGTACTTACATACGTGCTGCGATTGGAGGTATAGAAGGAAGAATGTTGAAAAAGGGTGACTACTTCCAAATTGGTGTACAACCAGAAATGGCGAATCGTTTCGTTCAAGACTTACAAAAAGATAAGAGAATAAAAACGAAATGGGCAATTAGCAACAGCGTACTACCAAAGTATAAGAAACATCCTAAGCTTCGTGTCATAGCTGACTTTGAATATAATCAATTTACAGAAGAAAGCAAAAAGGCATTTTTTACGAAAGAGTATAAAGTATCTAATTACGCTGACCGTATGGGTTATAGGGTTGAAGGAGAAATTTTAAATAGAGCCGTTGAAAAAGAGATTTTATCGAGTCCTGTTACATTTGGAACCATTCAAGTTCCTAATGGTGGACAGCCGATTATATTAATGGCAGATAGGCAAACGACAGGTGGCTATCCGAGAATGGGAAATATCATTTCAGTAGATTTACCTCTTCTTGCCCAGCTAAAGCCGGGGGACTATGTTTCTTTTGAGAAAATTTCGCTTGAAGAAGCGGAACAATTGTACATAGAACAAGAAGTAAATATGAATCTATTAAAGAAATTCATTGCTTTACGAAGCTGAAATTAGGAGGGAAACAGTGTGACTACAATTGATTTAAATTGTGATTTAGGAGAAAGTTTTGGCGCTTATAAAATGGGGAATGATGATGAAATTCTCCCGTTCGTTTCCTCAATAAACGTTGCTTGTGGTTTTCATGCGGGTGATCCGTCCGTTATGCGACAAACAGTTGAAAAGGCAATGCAACATAACGTTGCGATAGGGGCACATCCCGGATTTCCGGATTTAATTGGATTTGGTAGAAGGAACATGAACGTTCCAGCAAGTGAAGTATACGATTATGTTCTATATCAAATTGGTGCATTAGATGGTTTTGTAAAAGCAGCTGGCGGGAAGATGCATCATGTGAAACCACACGGTGCTCTATATAATATGGCGGCAACTAATCCGGAAATTGCAGATGCAATTGCAAAGGCAATATATCATATAAATCCAAGTCTATTACTTTACGGATTAGCAAATAGCGAGGCGTTTATACAGGCTGCGGAAAAATACAATATAACTCTCGTACAAGAAGCTTTCGCAGATCGTACGTATAAGCAAGATGGAACATTAACGAGTCGTACGGAAGAAAATGCGCTTATAAAAAATGAAGAAGAAGCGATAAAGCAAGTGCTTCAAATGGTGAAAGAAGGCTATGTAAATTCGGTGAACGGCCAGAAAGTAGCCGTTCAGGCGCAGACGATTTGTTTACACGGTGATGGAGAGAAAGCTGTACAATTTGCGAGAAGAATATACAGAACATTCGAAAATAATGAGATTTCTATATGCACACCGAAATAAAATAATGAGGGGAAGTGTTGGAATTGGTGAAATTAATCGGGATATTACTTGTTGCAGTGGGCTTTTTATTTAGATTAAATACACTATTAGTCGTTATGGTTGCAGGTATTGTTACTGGTATGGTTTCAGGATTAAGCTTTTATGATGTCATTAGCATGTTCGGTAAATTTTTCATAGAGAATAGATATATGTCTATGCCTATCATACTAACTTTACCGGTAATCGGAATTTTAGAGCGTTACGGTTTGAAAGAAAGAGCAGAAGCACTTATAACGAAATCAAAAGGTGCAACAACTGGAAGAGTATTAATGTCATATTTTACGATAAGAGAATCATCAGCAGCACTTGGACTGAATATTGGAGGTCATGCGCAAACGGTAAGACCACTCGTTGCACCGATGGCAGAAGGGGCTGCGCAAGGTAAATACGGTAAGCTCCCTGAAAAATTAAGAGAAAAGATTAAAGCAAATGCAGCGGCTGCGGAAAATACAGCTTGGTTTTTCGGAGAAGATATTTTTATCGCAACTGGTGCGATTTTATTAATGAAAGGATTCTTCGATTCGGTAGGTATGCATGTCGGTGTGTGGGATATGGCGCTTTGGGGTATTCCAACTGCAATATCAGCGCTTATCGTGAGCTGGATCAGATTTAGAAGGTTTGATAAATATATAGCAAAAACGATGACATCAAAAGAAAAAGAAGAGAAGGAGGCAATATAAAATGAACATCATCACAATGGATACAATCTACTATGTATTAGGTATAATCGTTGCCTTTATCGCTGTTCGTATTGCGTTTGATCGTGAGCATCCAAACCGATTTGGTTCTAGTTTATTTTGGGCGTTGTTTGCAGTTACATTTTTATTTGGGAATGTAATCCCTTCGTTTTACGTTGGCTGTATTGTACTCGCTATGGTTGTATTAGCTTCACTAAATAAAGTAACAAAATCAGAGGAGAAAGAAGTTCCAGTACAAGAACGTGTGAAACATGCTGAGAAATTAAAAAACAAAATTTTTATGCCTGCACTTTTAATACCTATTTTTACAATTATCGGTACGTTAACGTTAGGAAAAATTAAATGGGGAAATGTTTCTCTTGTTGATCCGGATAAAGTAACGCTAGTAGCATTAGCATTAGGAGCATTACTTGCATTCGTTGCGGCAATGCGTATTACAAAATCGAAAATAACAACGCCTGTACAAGAAGGAAGCAGACTATTACAAGCTGTCGGCTGGGCTGTTATTTTACCACAAATGTTAGCAGCACTTGGTGGTATTTTCGCGAAATCTGGCGTTGGACAAGTCGTTTCTGATTTAGTCGGACAAGTGTTACCGACAGAGTATCCGTTCGTTGCTGTTATGGCGTACTGTTTAGGAATGATGCTTTTCACAGTTGTAATGGGAAATGCTTTCGCAGCGTTTGCCGTTATTACTGGCGGAATTGGTTTACCTTTAATCGTGCAAATGCACGGCGGAAACCCAGCGATTATGGCAGCGCTTGGTATGTTTGCTGGATATTGCGGAACGCTGCTTACGCCAATGGCAGCAAACTTTAATATCGTACCAGCAATGCTTTTAGAACTGAAAGATAAAAATGCCGTTATTAAAGCACAGGTACCAATTGCTCTTTCAATCTTCATCATAAATATGTTTATCATGTACGGCCTAGTATATCGTTTCTAATTAGGAGGAGAAAACAATGAAAACAGTATTATTAACAGGATTTGATCCGTTCGGTGGAGAAAGTATCAATCCAGCTGGGGAAGTCGCAAAAAGTTTGCATGAAAAAACAATCGGAGAATACAAGATTATTAGTAAACAAGTACCCACTGTATTTCATAAATCAATCAGCGTATTAAAAGAGTATATAGAAGAACTAGCACCGGAATTTATTATATGCATTGGACAAGCTGGGGGTAGACCAGATATTACGATAGAGCGTGTCGCAATTAATATTGATGATGCAAGAATTGCTGACAATGAAGGGAACCAACCGGTAGATGTACCGGTTGTAGAAGAAGGACCAGCTGCTTATTGGTCTACACTTCCGATGAAAGCAATTGTAAAAAAACTTCAAGAAGAAGGTATACCGGCTTCCGTTTCACAAACAGCAGGTACGTTCGTTTGTAATCATTTATTCTATGGTCTCATGCATGAACTAGAAAAACATGATACAAAAATGAAAGGCGGATTTATTCATATTCCGTTTTTACCAGAGCAAGCGAGTAATTATCCAGGGCAACCGAGTATGTCACTTTCTACTATTCGTAAAGGGATAGAGTTGGCAGTTGAAGTAACGACGACCGTTGAGGTAGATATTGTAGAGGTTGGTGGCACGACGCATTAAGTAGAATGAATTGCACGACACCTCCTGTAAACAACTGGTATAATAAGTATAGCAATATACATAGAGGTGATTTTTGTGCAACAATTTGAAGAAGTACGTTTGATTTTAGAAAAAGCGAAGAAAATGACAGTATTAACAGGCGCTGGTGCAAGTACGGAAAGTGGTATCCCAGATTTTCGTTCAGCAAATGGATTATATGCTGATGCGAATGTCGAGATGTATTTATCAAGAGGGTACTATAACCGAAGTCCGAAAGAATTTTGGAAGCATTATAAAGAAATCTTTCAAATCAATACGTTTCATCAATATAAACCAAATCGTGGGCATCGCTTTTTAGCGGAGCTAGAAGAGCAAGGGAAAGATATTACGATTTTAACGCAAAATATTGACGGTTTACATCAATTAGGTGGTAGTAAACATGTTATTGATTTACACGGCACACTGCAAACAGCACATTGTCCGAAGTGTAAAACGGGATATGATTTGCAGTATATGATTGATCATGAGGTGCCGCGCTGTCAGAAGTGTAATTTCATTTTAAATCCAGACGTTGTTTTATACGGAGATACATTGCCGCAATATCAAAATGCGGTCAAACGTTTATATGAAACAGATGTGCTTATCGTTATGGGGACGTCACTCAAAGTACAACCTGTTGCTTCATTCCCGCAAATCGCAAAGAGGGAAGTAGGAGCAACAACGATTTTAGTAAATGAAGAGTTAACAGGACAAGAATATAACTTTGATTATGTTTTTCAAAATAAGATTGGTGAATTTGTTGACGGATTGTCTTCAAGGAAATAAGTTATCGAAAAAACTGAGGTATCCGCCTCAGTTTTTTATTTGAGTAATCGTTATACTAAGCAGCGTGAAAACATGTCGATAATGTAGTAACAACATCTCTATAATTAATAAAAAAGTGTTTCGTAGGTAAAATAGCAGAGTAAGAAGTAGTATTATTTTTTTAACGAATACACAATCGTCATAAAGTAAGCTAATATGTAGCTGTTGTAAAGGTTTTATTTGGTGTTGTTTTATATATAAAACTAAGTCTTCGTAAAGTTGTCTACTAAAATCACTTACAGACCATTCTAATGAAAGCTGACCTGCTATGCTAGTCCACCATACTTTAAAACTACATATTAATTCTTTGAATAATTCTTTATTACATAAATGATTATCAAAAAGATTCTCATAAAAGATATGGTTTTCATCATAAAAAATTTGCGAATCATACTTGTCATTAGCCATTTGTTTGCGAAGTGAATGCCATAATTCTTTGAAATTTGCTTCAAAGTTAGTAGAAAAATTGAATTGTCTTGCTATGTAAGGAAATTTTAAATTTTCCTTTTTCTCTTTTTGGTTGAGATAAATATTTTGAATATAAATCATAAAGTTTAAACAATGGGGCGCATTAGTATGTATTGTAAATGAATCTGTCATTTTCGTTCTCTCCTTAAGTAATGTCTTTTATGAATTTATTTCTTTAGTATACAAATAAATGTAAACTAATGGTATAAAAATAAATTTGTACCAGTTTTCTTTTAGAATAATATTCATGTTATTGTGTATTAAGGGAATGGTAATAAATAGGATATAAAATAAAAAACTGAAAATTAAATCTTTTATTTCTTTTATAATTAATATAAAATTCTATATATATCATATAAATAAATTTGATACATAATGGTTCCATGTAGAAATGTTAATAGAATGAAGCGAGGGAGCGAAATGAGACAGAAAAAGGAGCAGAAGAAACAATCGAAAAAGAAAAAGACTCATATTCCTTTTCGGTTAAATGTACTATTTTTTATCGTCTTTCTTTTATTTTCAGCTATTATAATTCAATTAGGTAAAGTACAAATCATTGATGGAGAAACGTATAGAAATGAAGTGAACAAAAAGGAAGATGTAACGGTAAGTACACCTGTTCCTAGAGGGAAAATGTTTGATCGACAAGGTCAGGTGATTGTAAATAATAAACCACTACGAACCGTTACATATACGAAAATGAAAGGAGTAGATTCGAAAGAAGTTTTACAAGTAGCAAGACAGTTAGCCCAGTTAATTGAAATGTCGCCAGAGGATATAGACAAGTTAACAGAAACAGATAAAAAGGATTTTTGGATGCAGTTAAATGAAAAGCGGGCAGCAGAAAAAGTAACGAAAGAAGATGAGAGTAAATTTAGGAAGCAGGAGATAGAAGGGAAAGAATTAGATAAAAAAGTGGAAGAGTTACGTAGGGAAAGAATTACACAAGAAGAATTAAGCGAACTTTCAAAAGAAGACCTAGAAGTACTAGCTATTAAAAGCAAAATGAATGCGGGATATAAAATGACGCCGCAAATCGTTAAAAAAGATGTAAGTCAAAATGAATATGCAGTCGTAAGTGAAAGATTGGCAAGCTTGCCCGGAGTAGATACGACAGTAGACTGGGAACGTGAATACCCAAATGATAAAATACTTCGTTCTATTCTTGGTAGCGTTTCTACTGAAAATGAAGGATTGCCAAGGGAACAATTAGATTATTATTTAGTGCGTGATTATAACCGAAATGACCGCATTGGTAAGAGTTACATCGAAAAGCAATATGAAGACGCATTACATGGAACGAAAGAGCAATCTAGAAGCATTACAGATAAAGCAGGAAATATAATCCGGACAGAAAAAGTGACCGAAGGAAAAAGTGGAAATAATTTAATGTTAACAGTAGATATGGAGTTACAGAAAAAAGTAGAGGAAAGTCTTGAAAAGAATTTACGAGCATTTCATTCTGCAGAGCCGATGATGGATCGTGCATTCGTTGTAATGATGAATCCGAAAAACGGTCAAATTTTATCGATGGCAGGAAAGAAAATTGTAAATAAAGATGGCGGGATGCAAATAGAAGACTACGCTTTAGGAACGATGACAAGTTCTTATGAGTTAGGGTCCACTGTGAAAGGGGCTACATTATTAGCTGGTTATCAAACTGACACAATTAAGCCGTATACGCATTTCTTTGATGCACCTATGTATTTTAAAGGAAGCTCTAAGCCGAAGAAATCGTGGAAAGACTTTGGTGATATTGATGATTTAAGAGCTTTACAAGTTTCATCAAACGTATATATGTTTAATACAGCATTAAAGATGGCAGGTATAAATTATGTGCCAAACAATCCATTAGACATTAAACAAGAGACATTTAATAAAATGCGCTACTATTTTAGACAATTTGGTTTAGGTGTACCGACTGGTATTGACTTGCCGAATGAATCGATTGGTCAAATGGGTAGAACGGATAACGTACCTGGTTTTTTACTTGATTATGCGATTGGACAGTACGATACATATACGCCGCTTCAACTTGCTCAATATATTTCAACCATTGCAAACGGTGGTTACAGAATGAAACCGCAAATTGTGCAAGAAGTGAGAGAACAACCACATAGACCAGAGGATGTTGGAAAAGTTATTCGATCTATTGAACCAGTTATTTTAAATCGAGTGGATATGAACACTTCATACATTAATCATGTAAAAGAAGGATTTAGAAGGGTTTTTCAAGAGAATGACGGAACAGGTACTGCAACGTTTAAAGGATTACCGTATAAACCAGCTGGAAAAACAGGGACAGCTGAAACTGTGTATGGTGGAGAAAGTGAAATTGGAAGAGATGAAAACAATAATCGAAAAAAATGTTATAATTTAACTCTTGCCGGTTATGCGCCGTATGATGCTGATCCGGAAGTAGCTTTTTCAGTTGTTGTACCATGGGTAAATGATGACAAATCAGGAATTAATTCCGCGATTGGTAAAGAGATTTTGGATGCGTATTTTGAATTGAAAGCGAAAAGAGCAGGTGGAAATCCAGTCCCAGTAGAGCAGCCGAACAAGGCCCAGTAAAAATAATATCACTGCATTGAGACATATGGTGCAGTGATATATTTTTTGATTTAAAAAGCGTTTGAATAAGGTGGGAATGGATATGAAACAGGAGATTAAAAGAGGTTGGGGGAAATACATACTCTTCGTGTTTGTTTTGGTAATAGCCTATCATTCTTTTACTTTATGTAAAGTGGAAGGGAAATCGATGCAACCGACTTTATATGAAGAAGACTACGTATTTGTAAATAAAGCAGCAGTACATTTTTCCGATTTAGAGCATGGAGAAATTGTCATTATAAAGGAAGAGGATGAATCGAAATATTATGTAAAACGAGTAATAGGACTTCCTGGTGACGTAATTAACATAACGAATGGATCTGTATATGTGAATGATAAAAAACAAGAAGAACCGTATACAAATAAAGATTTATTCAATAATACGCAAGTGTTTTATAACTTTCAAAAGACAAAAATCCCACCAAATAAATTATTTGTAATGGGAGATAATCGTGAACTTAGTAGAGATAGTCGAAACGGTTTAGGATATATTGAAGAAGATAATATAATAGGCAAAGTGGAATTTGTATATTATCCTTTTTCAAAAATGAAGATCATAGAATAAGTGGGGGTTTCTCTATCCCCACTTATTAACGTTTCACTTTATCTTCTTTAAAAAACCTTTTGGGTTAAACGATATGAAAAACTTATGCTTAGATTCATCGATTATGAAATTGTTGTTTGTAGCTAAAAACTCTTCAACAGCTTCCATTGGGCCAGGTCCCCAATCAGGAGAAATAGGATTTCCATTAATAGATGTATCTTCTACTATAATATAACTGCCTTTAGTAACGATAGATTTATAAAGCAACAATTCTTTTGCTACATGCTCTTTACTATGATCAGAATCTAAAATCACTAAAATCACATCATCAGGTTTGCGCATACTTAATATTGTTTGCACAGCGGTTACTGAAACAGAAGAAGCTGTTAAATACGTAATACGATCATGGGATGGACGATTTGGTTGTGGAAATATATCAATAGTAAGAACATGACCTTTTCCAATTAAATCTAAAATGGAAGCTAAATACAGTGCGCTACCACCATAACAAGTGCCACATTCAATAATTAAATCGGGTTTTAATTCGTAAATCATTTCTTGATACAAAAAAAGGTCAGAAGGAAGTTTGAGAATGGGGACTCCAAGCCAATGTGTATCATATAACCAGACGCGACTATCGTAAAATTGTTTTAAAAATTCGCTGCTTATGTTATCGATTTTGAACACTCCTTTCTGGAAACGAAAGTTGTACAATATATTATGTGAGATATGATTGTAAGGAGAATGTTTTTGAATAAAAATGAGCAAAATACCTCATTAAAAAACCAGTTGTTTGTATAATAAGAATTTTTTTATGCAGCAAGTCTAATCAAAATGCTGTTTAAATTTTTAGATGAGGGGAAAAAGAAAGGAAAGAAACGTATGTATAAGTACACAATTTGTTTCATTAGAAAAGGAAATAAAATACTCTTATTGAATAGAAATAAAAAGCCAAATATGGGAATGTGGAATGGTGTTGGTGGAAAAATTGAAGATAATGAAACGCCATATGAAGGAATAATTAGAGAAACGCTTGAAGAAACAGGCATATATCTTCCAAGTGTAACGTATAAAGGGAATGTCGTTTTTAAAAGTAAGGACGAGTCTCAGGGGCGTGAAGGAATGTATGTATTCCTTGCTGATCTGCCAGATGGGGTACATATGGACACGCCAGTAAGTATGGCGGAAGGATTATTAGAATGGAAAGAAATTGATTGGATATTAAATAAGGATAATAGAGGTGTAGTGAGCAATTTACCAAAATACTTACCAATAGTATTAACAGAAGAAAATAAGTTAGAGCATATATTCACGTACGATAACGGGAATATTATTCATTACACAACTTCATTTTTGACAGATGATAATGCGAACACACGATATGTAAAAAAAAATCTTTCATGCTCAAGTTAATAAAATCTTTCAAAGAGCAATTAGCATTTGTATGTTGATTGCTCTCATTATATATAAGGGGGAAAGATATGTTTCAGAAATACAATTCATTGGCCATAATCGTTATATGTACGATGTTCCTCTTGGTAGCTTGTTCTAAAAGTGATAAAGAACTTAAAAACATTCAACAAGCGGACTATCTAGTATCCTATTCAAATGCAATGAAAGATGGTGGTTACATATATGCATATGATAAGAAAGGAAATACGATTAGTAAAATGGAAGTAGATGGTCAAAGTATGATGAGCAATGCAAAAGATGAAAAGGGATACTACTTTTCATCAAATAGAAATAACAATCATTATGCAATTGATAAGACTGGTAAGATGCAAGAAATCAGTAGACCGAAACAATTACAAGATGTAAACGCAGGGGCATATTTTATACATGCAGAGCAAGGTTATAAATTTTATGATGTGAACATTGGGCTGGTAGACGAAAAGAAGGGATATACAAGTGAACTTGTATATTGGAAAGATAGTGACAAAAGGCAAGAGAGTGTAGAACTAAAGGGAACGATTCAAGGTGCGCATATTATTGAGAATCATATATACGCATTTTCACAAACGCTAGACAAAGTATATATTTCAGAAATAGATTTGGTCACAAATAAAAAAACAAACGAATTTGAAATTCCTAATGAAAATGTGTATTTTGCACCAACTGCTCAAAAAATAATTTTTCAAAAGTATAAAGATAAACTAATACTCGCATTAAGTGATAATGTAAATCAAAAGCTGCCTTCGAAATTAATGATGATAAACCCGAAAACTAAAGTAGTAGAAAAAGAAACGGTATTAAATGACAAGCAATTCATACCTGTTTTAGTGCAGGTGTATGATAATAAGGTGTACGTTTTAAATCATGATGAAAAAATAAAAGAGTTAGATGAGAATTTGAATATCATACGTACATATTCACTGCAGAGTGATACAAAAATCGCTAGAGAGGACAAAGGGATTTCGGATATACAAGTACATGGTAATAAGTTATACATCTTATACAAAGATATGAATCCAAAGAGTAAAACGAAACAATTGGTAGCTGAGATTGAAGGATATGATTTGTTAACAGGAGGAAGTATTGAAAAGACTACTTTACAATTAGAGAGGAAATGGGATGATATTACCTTTCTTGTATTAAAAGAGTAAAAAAATGATTTGAAGGGAGTGACTCAAATTATGACATTCAAAAACGAGGAAGAACTAAATAAAGCTTTCGAGGCGGCCAAAGCGAGTCTAGAAATAGAAGGCATGACTGTTACAAAGGAAATGGAAAAAATTATAAAAGAAAAGGTATCCGGAAAGATAACGCACGAGCAACTTATTACATTAGCTGATGTGATTGCAAGACGTGGACGTACTTAACAATCTAGAAACCACCACAAAATTTTTAAAAATAAACGGGGAAAAAGAGATGGTAGATCCATCTCTTTTTCATATGCTCCATGATTAACTGCGAATCGCCTTAATCAGAAAACGATGTTGCGTCACATCAAAATATCCTTTTTGTAAGATGACTTTATGTATACGATATAATTCCTCATAATACCTTTCGACAGTAAAATTAGGGATTTGCCACGGAATTGCTTTTAAATAATAGACAATAGCACCAATGTCGTAAAAGCGTTGGAAAGGAAACTCTTCTTTTGCTTCTAAAATAGTAAATCCATTTTCCTTTAACTCACTACATGCTGTTTCAAGAGACCAACTTGCAAATTCGTTATTTAGCGGTGCGTTAAACTGCTCATTTAGTTCCGCACAATCGAGACCACCAACTTGTTGTGTAAGAAATATTCCATTAGGAGAAAGTATTCTATTTACCTCAGAAGCAGAATAGGATTCATGTTGATTCATAATGAAATCAAATTGTTCATCTTGAAATGGTAAAGCAGTATCATCAATTACTGCCACAACTGTAACCCCTAAAGGTTCTAATTTCTTCCGAGCAATTGGCAAGTTTGGTGCATAACCCTCAGTCGCATAAATAGTTGGTGGGAACGGTTGTAACATAGATAAAAACTCTCCGCCGCCAGTACCCATATCGAGCATTGCTTTAGCACGTTGCATAAGCTGATAAGCAGTGCTACCGTACGACCATGATAAAGGCTCGCTCTTCATTCGGCCCGTTTCTGAAATAAAAGAAAAATCCCAACCGCTAAAATGTGTATTTGCACTTTCTAATAAAGTTAAAAATAATAGATTACGTTTCATAATTATGTCCTCCTATTTTTCAATGAATGATATGATGAAAAAAGAAAAAGGAGGACCTCTTATGAAAGAGAAGCGGTTTTACGTTTCGTGCTCGAATAGATTCATATAAATTCGCTCCTTGTGAGAATGGTTATTTATATATTCGGGATAAGTAAGTGAAAGTCCTTTGAATTTGTGAGGGAAGGTTATGCTCTTCAATAATTGGGCCATTAAATGAAATAGTGCAATACGTATTGATTACATGAATTTTAACGTTTTTGAATTTTCTTGAATTATCCTCTTGAACCTCTAGTTACTTTAGGTTTTATAATGAATTTATATTTTTAATAGGGGGATTTACATGAATACGGATAAAAAGTTTTCTATTGGAGAATTCTCGAAAAAAACGGGCATACCAATTCCTACTTTGCATTACTATGATGAAATTGGATTGTTACAACCAGAAAAGAATCCTTCTTCAGGGCACCGCATTTATAAATATCAAGATATTATAACCTTACAAAAAATTATAAGTTTAAAATTTCTAGGCTATAGTCTAGATAAAGTCGCTAATTTGTTACATGAATCAAGCTTTAGCGTTGATCTGAATGAAAGCTTGTCTCTCCATTTGCAAGTGTTAGAAAGAGAACAAGAACAAATTGAGCAATCAATGCAAGTAATTAAAAGAGTAATGAAGTTAGTCGAAGAGGAAGAAGAGGTAGATAGTACTGTATTATTTAGTCTTATTTACGGTATGAATACTGAACATACACACAAAGAATGGACGGAACGCCATAAGTTAACGGATATCGTGGAAGAAATATCAAAGAAATCAGAAGAAGATAAAATTGCTTTGGATAAAACGTTTATTCACTTGTCTAAAAAGGTTAAGCAATTATATGGTAAACCAGTCGAGGATTCGAAAGTACAAGAGATGATTAAGGAATATATTGAAGAGTCTTTTTCATTTCTTAATGAGGATCTGATACAAAAGTTAGCTAATACTAGTGTGGAAGAACTGGATATGCAAGAACTTGAAAATATGATACCTTCGCCTTTCGCAGAAGATGAACAAAAATGGCTTAATGAAGCGATGGAATATTATATGAAGCAAGTAGAAATGGAATAGGGATAGATTTTATGAGCAATGGTAGGTGGTTTAGCTTTATCGAAATAATGCTATAGACCTTTCATTGAAGAAGTGGAATGTTGGAAAAATACGTTTGTTATTGCTGTATTTAAAAGAAAGAAATGCGTATGCTTTATTTTTGAAGCATACGCGTTTTTGTTTAAAATACTCAAAAACAAAAATCTTTTGGTAAAGTACCATTTTTAATCACCGTTCGTAACCCATGTTTTATAATCCAAGGATTAACTGGATGCTGTTTATCACGTAATTGCTGCAACCATTGAAAAACGAGTTCTTTATCTTCTTTCGTAATATCGTTAATATGATTGGCTACAGATTTTTGAACATATTTAGAAGGGTCATTCATTAAAGGCTCAAGAAGCTGTAAATTGTACTGAAAGTCACCTTTCAGAGCTCCTATTTTTTTAGCCCAAGGAAGTCTAGGTCTCGTACCTTCAGAAACTAATCTTCTAATGTGACTGTTTTCATCATGAATCCACTTTTGTAATATGTTTAGTGTGTCTTCATGGTATGTTTGAAGAAAAGGCCGAATGGCATATTCAGCAGTATTCCTTTTCGTTATTTCATACATGGCGTTGAATGAGGTTTCAAAATCGTTAAGCCCATATTTTTCAACGTATTTTGCAATAGGCATGTACATATATCCGTTTGTAAATGTACCTACTTCTGTTGTATTTTCTGGTCCTAATGTTTTCAGTAATATATGTATTGCTTCATTAAAATCTTTTTGTAAAGCATTGTGTAATTCATCTGCCATTACTTCAATACGCTGCTTTAACTCTAAATTTTCAACTTTACATGTTACGGAAGACACAAAGTTTCTTTTAGAGAAAGTAGGATCGTGTTTACAAATAGAATCAGCCATTTTTTCTGCTAATTCTTCGTTAAATAAAAATTTTAGCGGAACATATTTACCCATTTTTTCACCTCAGTGGTCAGTTGAAAACAAGTTTTATTTTTTAATCGACAATCCATAAACTAAAGTCTCACTCGGAGTCGTAATACTAAAACCTGTCGTCTTATAATCAAGCTTCACTGTATCACCAGTGTAGTCTTTCGTAAATGTATCCATTTGTACGATAAGGTCTGCATCTTCGTATACAACATCATCTGCAACATATGTATCCCAAATTAAATCGACATCAACGAAAATACTACAAGAGTTTGTCATTGTCCCTCTAATGCGAATGATTTTTTTATCTTCACGTTCTAATCTATGTATAGCTGCTTTTGCTTCATCAGTAATGCGAATGTTCATTGTATCCCAACCTTTATTTATATTTCCTTTATTATTGCAAAAACAGGGGCAATAGGGAAGCAAAGAGGTTTGCAATAAAAAACGAGCAAACAAATTTGTTTGCTCGTTTCACTTTATCCGACTTTAATGGGCAGTAAGACCCTCCCCTCAAAATGCAGCGAAAGAAAAGAAGTTAGGTGGGGGATCAACTGCCCATAAAAGTCCGATTGGTTCAACTAATAATCCGTGGGGGATGAAGAAAACCCCCACGGATTAAAGTTTCACTTTATTTCAGTTCACATTTATCAAGTGGAATGACTTTTGTTTTTTTCGTAAATTTGTATCCTAACCAAAGTACTAAGAAGAGTGGTAAACCGATGTAAGAAACGAGTACGCCGTTCCAATCGATTGATTCCCCCATAAATGCGCCGTAGTTTTGACCTAAAATTACGATGACGCAAAGTGCAAATGCGAAGATTGGTCCGAATGGGAACCATTTTGCTCTATAAGGTAAGTCATTTAAATCTTTTCCTTGTGCGATATATGCTTTACGGAAACGGTAATGACTAATTGCGATTCCAACCCATGCGATAAAGCCAGACATTCCTGATGCATTTAATAACCAAATGTATACAACACCGTCACCGAATAAAGAAGCAATGAAAGCGATACTACCGACAATCGATGTTACGATTAATGCGTTAACAGGTACGCCGCGGCTATCTAATTTACCAAGAAACTTCGGTGCTTTCCCTTGGCGAGCTAAATCCCAAAGCATACGAGTTGATGCATACATACCAGAGTTACCAGCAGATAGTACTGCCGTTAAAATAACAGCGTTCATAACAGAAGCAGCGAAGGCAACGCCCGCTTTTTCAAAAATAAGTGTAAATGGACTTACTGTTACATCACTTGCGGCAAGACTTTCAGTTGTATAAGGAATTAATAAACCGATAACGAGAATCGCAAGGATATAGAATAAAAGGATACGCCAAAAAATCGAACGAATTGCTTTCGGAATATTACGCTCTGGATCAGATGTTTCACCAGCAGCTACACCTAATAATTCAGTACCTTGGAATGAGAAACCAGCTGCCATAAATACACCGATAATTGCCATGATGCCGCCATTAAATGGTGCATCTGCAACAGTGAAGTTTTTAAATCCAACCGTTTCGCCGCCCATAATTCCGAAAATCATCATAAACCCGACAATTAAAAAGATAATAATTGTAGCTACTTTAATAAGTGCGAACCAATATTCAGATTCACCAAATCCTTTAACAGATAAGTAGTTTAAAAGGAAAATAATAGCTAAACATAATCCGCTCCAAATGAGGGAAGGAGTATCTGGAAACCAAAATTTCATAATTAATGTTACAGCCGCTAGTTCAGCAGCGATAGTAATTGCCCAGTTATACCAATAGTTCCATCCAAGTGCAAAGCCAAGTGATGGATCAACAAATTTTGTTGCGTACGTGCTAAAAGAGCCAGTAACAGGCATGTAAGCTGCGAGTTCAGCTAAGCTTGTCATTAAAAAGTAAACCATAATTCCAATTGCGGCGTATGCAATTAATGCACCGCCAGGTCCAGCTGAATGGATGACACCACCGCTGGCAAGAAATAGTCCGGTACCAATTGTACCGCCGAGAGAAATCATCGTAAGGTGCCTTGATTTTAGACCGCGTCTTAATTCACCTTTTCCTTTTGTAGCTTCTGTTTTAGAGGTAGCTTGATTCGTTGCGCTATTCATGTTCAACACTCCTTTTCTTGTAAGATAGGAAGGAGCGGGGGAGAAAAATACAAAAAACCGCCAAAGGAATTTGGCGGAACGTTTCACAAATAACCACCCCATCATACCCTTCCGTTAAGATAGCACCCCACGTTTACACGGTAATTTTGTAAACGTGACAGTTCTGTTCCTTTCGGAGACAGCCCCAGCTCATATTTCCAGAGAAGAAATATAAACTTCGGCAACTTTTCCTTTCAAACGGAGTCGGTGACTTTCTCTGTGTCTCGTCCGTTTTACTCTTAAAAGTCGCAACCTCTACCTCATCGGATTGATGAGGATTTGATATATTGCTAAGATTTTTAATATATGGCAATTGTAATGAGTTTCTGAATATATTGCAAGATATTTTGTAGGAAAAAATCAAAAAATATCGGTTATTGTATAGGAAACGCTTGCAAAACTCCACCCGAACCTACTATTATGTAACAATAAGCAAAGAAAAAATTGTTATACAAATGTTTCGCAAAAAATATTGAAAAACCCTTCAAAAATTAAAAGAAAATTCAGAAAATATAATTCGACATTCATAATCAGGTCATATTTTTTGATATAATTAGAGTAACGTGTAAGCAAAAAAGACCTGCGGTAGTATGTCAACTGAAAAACAACAGAATTTTTAGTTATCAAAGTACTATTTATTTAAAAAAG
>NZ_JAQFUL010000044.1:0-41507 GCF_027716265.1 Bacillus cereus group sp. Bc031 | reverse complement strand
AGCTAGCTTTTTAGAAAGAATAACGTTTTTTGTCACTTGGGGGTAGTGAAAATTCTTAAGTTGATGGGCATGGGGTAAAAACAGTTTATTTCGGAAAATTAGATTAATCAAAAGAATTTGAGTATTTTACCATTTGAAAGGGGATACAGTTGTGAAGATAAAAACATATCAACAGAAAAGCCCGTTGAAGCAAGAATGTGAGGATTCTTATTTTTGTAATGAAGAAAAAAAGATTTATGGTGTATGTGACGGTGCAACACCACTTGTCCCATTTCGTGATGAAAAGGGACATAATGGAGCATACATCGCTTCACATTTATTTGCAAGTTATTTTAATTCATTCCGCGAAAAGCATAGTTTACAAGTTGCAGTTGCAAAAGCAAATGAAGCATTGCAAAGAAAAATGTTAGCATATGGAGTAGATACGAGAAAGAAAGAGCATTTGTGGTGCACATGTATCGCGGCAGTCCAAATAGTTGGTGAGAAAATTGAATACGCACAGTTAGGGGACTGTATGATTGTCACAATATTTCGAAAAGGAACGATGCAAGTATTAACGAAAGATACAGTTGAAGGAATTAGTAAACGAGCAAAAAAGAAAAGAGAAGAAGATCGTAAAAAAGGGTTATCTGTACCAGAAGAACATGTTTTTCAAGATGTGCGAGAACAGTTAAAATACAATCGTTATCTTGCAAATGTGAAGGGGGGATATTCCGTTGCGAATGGAATGAAAGAAGCAATTCATTATTTGCAGCATGGGGAATTACATGTAGATGAAGTGAGTGGGATTTTTATTTGTTCAGACGGATTATTCCACCCAGATTGGCCACTCGAACAAACTGTTGCATATATAAGAAAGAATAGTATAAATGAATATGTAGCAATTATTGAAGAGTTAGAAGGGGAAAAGAGAATACGACCAGATGATAAAACAATTATGATGATTGATTTTTAAGGGGGATATTCAAATGGAAATTAAATGTGTAAATTTAGCATTTCAAGATGAATTAGTTCCTTTAGAAAAAGTAAACAAACTGATTATTCACCATACATCCGAAGATGGATGGGATGTGTATAAAACACATGAATTTCATCAAAAAGTAAGAGGGTGGAGCGGGATCGGTTACAATTATTTTATTGAAGAAGATGGAACTGTAGTCGAAGGACGTGGTTTACATATTGGAGCACATGCGAAAGATCATAATAGAGATACAATTGGAATATGTATGACGGGTAATTTTGATAAATATGATCCAACTACCGCACAAATGAATGCATTATATTCTTTATGTAAAATGTTTATGAATCGGTTTGCTATAAAGAAAGAAAATATACTCGGTCATAGGGAGCTAGAAGGCGTTACAAAAAGTTGTCCTGGAAAGCGTTTTTCTATGGTAGAGTTAAGAAACATACTATCTTACATATAGAGGAGTAATAAACGATGATGAATATAAAAATACCAAATGATAAAAAAGAAGAGCTTGTAGCACAAATTCAGCAATTTTTCGTTGAAGAAGATTTAGATGAAATTGGACGTTTCCAAGCAGAGCGTTTAATAGAAGAAATGATTAAATTAGTTGGACCATTTGCATACAATCAAGCAATTGGAGAGGCAAGAAAGCTTGTAACAGAGAAACTATCTAATATTGAAGAAGATTTGTATGTGTTAGAGAAAAATGAAGGGAAGTAAGCTTTCGTCAATTATAAAATAAGTGTTATGTCACGGCCTTTTTCGATGTTTTATTTGGAAAAGGCCGTGACATTTTTTTATTGTCATCAGGGAAATAATGAAACTTATTCCTCTATCTCGTACTCCATTCTTTTGCCATTTCATCATGATATGCTTCTGTCCAATGATATGGTTGCAACTCTTTTAAAGGTTTAAAAATAATATCTTGTTTAGCATTTGTAATCGCACACTGTACTTTTGGTCCCCAATAAAATAAACGTTCTTGGCATACACCACAAGGCGAGAGTACCTTTAATTCAGAATGCTCATTTTCTCTCGCAAGACAAATAGAATGTGTAACTTTCTTTTGAAATTTATGAGCTTCTAAAATTGCACCTGTTTCCATACAAAGTTCAGTTGAAGCATTTATTACATCCGGAGCAACGCTTGTATAAATTGTTCCATCTTCTACACGAATCGCTGCGGCTCCACCCCAATCGTTTGGATATCTTTGTTCAATTAACTGTTTCACCACATCATATAATTGTTGCTCAATATTCAATTTCTTTTCCTCATTTCTGCCCAAATTCAGGGTTTTTTATTTCGGAATATTCTTTCTTTTATCATGATAACATAAACAAAAAAATAGAATGAACTTTTAATTTCAAGCCATCTTTTTTGCCAAAAGGAACGTTTTTTATAAAAAAATTGAGATTAAAAATATATTATCTTAATTTTATCTTTTTTTAATAATTTGTTTATGGGCAATTTATAGTTGTTATTTATAATTCCTATATATAGCAGCTATTGATACTATAAATAAGAAATTTGAATGTGTAACACTTTGTATTCCATTAGCTGTAATCAAAATTTATAACATAAATTGCGCACATAGAATCTTCTTTTGAAAGAAAAGTGGTGTAATTCTTTGTTAAATGAAGGAAGGGTTTGGGAAGCTATGAATAAAACAATTTTAAAAACATGTATCATATCAGCAGTTTTAGGTGGAAGTCTATTAAGTGAAACGACTGGAGTGGTGAAAGCAGAAGAGATTACACCAAAAACGAATCATACTGGTGTATTTAAAGATGTTCCAAAGGGGCACTGGGCATATGAGGCGATTCAGCAATTAACAGACGAGAAAATCATTTTCGGCTATGATGATGGAAGATTTGGTTTTGGAGATAACGTGACACGCGAACAAGTTGCAGCTTTACTATATCGTTATTTTAATTTGGCAGAAGACAAAAATTATCAGAACCCATATGGAGACGTAAGTGAAGATTCGACAAGTTATATAAAGGAGATTTTGTCTTTAACAGAAATGGGCGTTTTTAAGGGTGACGAGCATGGGAATTTTAGACCGAAGGCTTCCTTAACGCGTGCAGAAATGGCACAAGTTCTTACAAATGCTTTTCATTTAAAGGCAAAGAGTGATCACACTTTTAATGACGTTTCAACGAACTCATGGGCAAGCAATGCAATTAGTGCTGTTCAAACAAATAATATTGCAAAAGGAGTAGGCGGAGGAAATTTTGCTCCAAATATGGATGTGACGCGTGAACAGTATGCACAATTTTTATACAATGCAATACAAGAAACTAAGCAAACTCAAAAGACGAAGGGGCAACAACTAGCTAGTATACTTGGTGAAACAAACTGGCAAGGGACAAAAGTCTATGACAAAGATCATAATGATGTAACGAAAGAAAATCAAAATTTCATCGGGCTTGCAAAGTATGATGCTAAAACGGCAAGGTATGAATTTTTTAATGCAAATACAGGAGAGAGTCGTAATGATAGCGGTACCTTTTTTATAACGAATGATGGAAAGAAAAGAGTACTAATTTCTGAGACGCAAAATTATCAAGCAGTTGTTGAATTAACGCAATTAGATAAGGAGAAATTTACATATAAAAGAATGGGGAAAGATACAAAAGGGAACGATGTAGAGGTGTTTGTTGAACATATTCCGTACCATGAAAAAGAACTTTCTTTCACGCGGCCTGATAAAAATTTAGAAAGTTCGACAGGTAAAATAGTTAAAGATGTTGATGGAGATGAAATTTTATCTAGTACACTATGGAACGGAACGGTGGTATTAGACGACCAAGGTAATGATGTAACAAAATATAACTCAAACTTAATCAGTCTAGCAAAATACGATAAAAATACAAATAAATACGAATTTTTCAATGTGAATACTGGAGAAAGTCGTGGAGACTACGGTTTCTTTGATGTTGTACATGGCAATAAAATAAGAGCTCACGTTTCGTTAGGAAATAATAAATACGGTGCAGTTCTTGAACTTACAGAATTAAATAAAGAGAAATTTACGTATACAAGAATGGGGAAAGATGCGAATGGAAAAGATATAAAAATCTTTGTTGAACATGAACCGTATACAGGTGATCTAAAACCAAATTTCACAAAGTAAGCCTTTACTGTAGCAAAGGCATTATGTTAGAAAATGTTAGTAAGGAAAAGCTTAAGGGTTGGGTAATTAAAATAGTTATTTATAGACAAATAGATGCCTTGAGGCATCTATTTGTCGTTTTAAAATGATTTTTTATGGGTGCAATTTCTCTTTTCTCAAATCTAGTAACTTACTACTTGCACAACCCTACATTTTCGTTTTTTATTTATTTTCTTTATTCTCTTTATATTCATTAACTTTCTTTTTTACATTACCGACAGTATCTTTAGCAGTGCCTTTTACCTTATCCCATTTTCCTTCAGCTTGTAATTTCTTATTGTCAGTTACTTTCCCGACAACTTCCTTTACTTCACCTTTTACTTTATCAATGGCACCTTCTACTTTTTCTTTTAAACCATGATCATGCTTTGTCATACATTTCTCCTCCTTGTAGTTTGATTAGAATGCTCTTTTCATATTGCAAGTTGAATGATGTATCTAGCAATAGCGTAACAGATTTAGTTTGAATATTCAAATGGTTAATAGAGTTGAAAAGGAATTGTCATAAAGTGTATAAAGTAGTAATGATAAGAGAAAGGATGTTAATTATATGTTTTTGGCGGTCCAGATTGATTTTGTATAAGCGATCTTCATATGGGCACGTTCCATATTATTTTGACTGCTGCTACCGAATCTTGCTTGTCCGACTATTAAATGACAATTGGATTCAATAGCTGTCTCAATTCGTTTTTGAATTAATGCAGTGTGACAACCTTTACGCTGAAATTCTGGCAAAGTAGCAGAAGCAGCTAATGATGCGACACCCTTATTTATATACAGGACACCAATGCCCGCAGGAATGTTTTGAACTTCAGCTATGAAAAAATGCCATCCTGGTTTATTGTGGAGAATTTCGTTATTTTGGCGCACGCCATCTTTTGTAAAGGATGGCATGTTAAATCCACGTACATATATGTCTGCAAAAACATCCAACTCATTTTCTTTTAGTTTGCGTACTGAAATGTTAGAAGGAAGAAGGGACGGATCTTCTCGCGGTGTACTATATAAAGCGGTATGGAAGCTAGATTGATAAAAACCTTTTTGAGATAAGTATTGAAATAGTTCAGCTGTACCTTGCGCTGGTGTAATTTCAAAACGGCAAGGAATTTGTAGTGATTGATAATAAGAGAGAATCGCATCTATCTCATCTGTATTTGTAAAGGTAACGCCTTTTACTGTATTAAAAGCAGGACCAGCAATTACTTTTGATGAAAAGGCAGTGGCACTACCGAACTTTTTCACTTGTACCTGCATTGGATTTCCGTCCATTGCTTGTAATAGTGCTAATCTAGAAGAAAGCATATGTATTTCTGCGTTTTCAATTTCTTGTGCGGTATTGATTGTCATAATTGTACTCATGAGATTCCCCCGTCAATAAATATATTTCATAGTACATATACGATGTTTGTTCTGAGATTCCTGTTGAAATGTAAGAGAATAAGAGGTTTTTTGGAAGGGAAATGGAAGTGAACTGTCGAAGGGAGTAGAAACAGATTAAAGGTGGTGCTCTCATGAAACAGAAAGACGTGCAGACATGCTCTAATTGTGGTTCTCAAAATATAGGAGAAGGTGAGTTTGTCGGTTATGCACAAATACGGAAAAAGGAGACGATGTTCACATCTTCACCAGTAGATGCTTATATTTGTACAGATTGCGGGAATGTCCTTTTATTAAAAGTACGACATTATGAAAAGTTTAAGCAGAAGCCGTTATGATTATTAAAAAGTGTTTTTATTAGGGAAGTTAATAGGAGAAATATTTACATATATATGAATATGCCTTATATAAAGACATGACAACATATACTCTGTGGGATGCTTATGAATCGTTGCACAACGTACAAAAATGTATAGAAGAAATTGTGAATTAGTATGAGAAAGAAAAATTAGCTCATCTTAGAATATTTCATATCGAAAACTCCTTTAAATAAATAAAGGAGTTTTTATTTTCGGGTAACAATAATTACCTTTAATTGTTATAATTGGTTATTGAGATGGGAGGTTTTTATTTACACCATAATCATAAAAGAAAACTAGCTAAATTGTATAGAAAACCGCTATATAACACATTCGCAACCGTAAGTTGACAAAGTGCAACCGCAGGAAGATAGAGATAAAGGCAATGTTTACATACAATTTAGGTAAGAAAACAAAGGGGGACACACACATATGGGATTTGGTGAAAAGCTTTTTAAATTAAGAAAGGAAAAGGGCCTTTCTCAAGAAGCATTAGCTGAGAAATTAAACACAACAAGGCAAGCGGTTAGTAAATGGGAAAACGGTCAAGGTTTTCCTGAAACTGAAAAGTTAATAATGATTGGAAATGTTTTTGAAGTATCACTCGACTATTTATTAAAAGAAACTGCAGAGAAAAGTAATGAAAATGTGGATGGCTATTACGTAAGTCAGGAAATGGCAGAAGGGTATGTAGCGTATGGACAAAAAATTTCTAAATATATAGCGCTAGGATTTAGTTTACTCATTTTATCTACAATACCATATTTACTATTTAAAGAAGATGCAACAATGTCGACATTCCTTGTTATTATTATTGCTGTCCTTGGTATTGGAGCGATGATGGTACCTGTAATGATAGAAGAGAGTCGATACAATGTATTAAAAAAGGAAGAATTATTATTTGATCAAAACTTTCTAAAAGAATTGACAACAAGATATGCAATTATTAAGAAAAAGTATGCTGTAGTAATAATCGTTGGATTTTGTTTTATAGCAGCAGGAGCGCTACCTTTTTTATTTGAGAAAAAGCATATCACTTCAGGAGAATTAGCCCAGTATCACCCTTATTGTGTTGTACTTATTGCTATTGGAGTTTATCTTTTTGTTCGTGTGTTAGGAGTATTAGAGGCGTATCGAATTTTAGTAGAAAATAAAGAATATAGTAATCGTCTTATTTTTAAACTGAAAAAGAAAGTGAGAGAAAAAGTGGATAATTTTTAATAAATGAAAACATATTTTTATGAAAAGTTAAGATAGGAGTGTAATGATGTCAAATCTTCTAGAAATTGAAAATTTAAGTAAATCATTTGGAAACAAAGTTGTTTTAAGAGATGTTTCCTTCAATGTGCCGTCTGGATCAATTGTTGGATTCATTGGTGACAATGGAGCAGGGAAATCAACAACCTTTAAAACAGTACTAGAATTAATTTCTAAAGATAGTGGTACAGTAAAAATATTTGGTGAAGAAAATATAAATAAAGATGCCAAGATTAAGGAAAAGATAGGAGTCGTATTTGATGCTATGAATCTACCGGCTCATCTTACGATAAAGCAACTAAACAAAGTTTTTGAAAAGATGTTTGAATCTTGGGATCAAGATAATTTTTATCGATTAGTTCATACTTTTTCTTTACCTACTAATGAGAAAGTAGGTAAATTCTCGCGTGGAATGTCCATGAAACTAACTATAACTGTTGCGTTATCGCATAATGCAAAATTATTAATTCTAGATGAAGCGACGGGTGGTCTCGATCCTTCATCTAGAGAAGAGGTGTTAGAGGAATTAAAAAGTTTTGTGAGTAAAAGTAATGGTGGTATACTACTTTCTTCTCATATTATGAGTGATGTAGAAAAAATAGCTAGCCATCTTATCATTATAAAAGATGGAGAAATTTTATTGAACGAAGAAAAGGATAAAGTTTTGAAAAGTTACTCCATTGTAGACGTTGATGAAGAACAATTAGCTTTAATTAACAAAGATATAGTTGTGGCTAGAAGGAGACTTGGTTCATATTTCAATGTACTCGTAGCAGATATATATAAATTACCAAGTGGTATTGCTCATAGAACCATCTCGATAGAAGAAATAAGTGTCTTATTAACGAGGAGTGAAAAATAAATGAGAGGTTTATTATTGACAAACTATTATCTAGTGTATCGAACTTTCTTTATGTTCATGGGAATAGCGATATTGGGAGCTGGATGCGTTTTTTATTTTGGTAATGCTTCAATGTACCGTTTAATTGCTACGTTTATTATCTTTTTTGCTGCAATTCCTGCACTTGAAGTTATTAAATATGAGAGTAAGTCAGATTATGAAAAATATGTACTTACTTTACCGGTTACTAGAAATAACATTGTGCAAAGTCACTACCTTTTCTATTTTATAGTTGTAATTATTGGTACTTTATTATCGTATAGCATATTTTACGTACATGCTTCAGTTTCAGGTACGCCAATTGATGATGGTATATTTAAGAGTGTTTCTTTAGGGACGTTTATCATCCTTAATGCCGGAGCAATAGCCTATCCACTCCTCTATATTTTTGGAGCAGAAAAATCTGATGCTATTACAATTGGAGGCGCATGCGGGGGACTTGTTACTTATTTTGGATTACAAAGTGTAATTGGCTATCTAATAGAACAATTTCCAATATCAAATTTAAATTCATCTTTATATGCTTCCATTCTATATACGATATTTGGCGTTATCATATATATCTTTTCTTTTGTTATTTCGGTATTTATATATCGTAAGAAGGAATTTTAGCATATCTTCTCTTAGTATTTTCTGAATTATTTCCAAAGAAATAATTCAGAAAATACAGAAAAATGTCGCGATTATTTGTAGAAGTCTGTTATAATAAACGAAAAATGAAAACGCTTTAAAGGGGGATATAACCAATATGATGATGAATGTACCGCTAACAATTAGTTCTATGATGGAAAGAGCAGAAAAACTATTTTCGAAGAAAGAAATTGTTTCACGGACACATGACACAGTTACGACATTAACGTATAAGCAGTTAGGTGAAAGAACGAGAAGGCTTTCCAGTGCGTTAAAAAAATTAGGAATTAAAGAAGGCGAGCGTATAGGAACGTTAGCGTGGAATCATCATCGACATGTGGAAGCGTATTTTGCTATTCCTGGTATTGCTTCCGTTTTGCACACAATTAATATTCGTTTATCTCCTCAACATATTTCATACATTATTCAGCATGCAGAAGATCGAATTCTACTTATTGATGAAGATCTCGTACCGCTCATTGAAAATATTCAATCACAATTATCAACTGTACAAGCTTACATTATTATGACTGATAAAGATGAAATTCCAAATACTACGCTAGAACCTGTATATCATTATGAAAAACTATTAGAAGAAGGCGATCCAAATTTCCAATTTGTAAAAGATATTGATGAAAATACACCTGCTGGTATGTGTTATACGTCAGCGACTACAGGAAATCCAAAAGGTGTTGTATATACGCATCGTAGTACTGTACTGCATTGTATGGCACTCGGTTTAGCGGACACAGCTGCTTTATCGGAAAGTGACGCGGCAATGGCAATTGTACCGATGTTCCATGTGAATGCTTGGGGACTTCCTTTCGCTGCTACTTGGTTTGGATCAAAACAAGTTCTTCCAGGACCGATGTTTACGCCGAAAATTTTATTAGAAATGATTCAATCTGAAAAAGTGACGTTAGCTGCCGGTGTGCCGACAATTTGGCTTGATGTATTACAAGAGTTAGAAAATAATAGTTATGATTTATCTAGTATGACGAGAATACTATGTGGTGGTGCAGCCGCACCGAAAAGTGTTATTAAAGCATTTGAACAGAAACACAATGTTCCTTTCATCCATGCATATGGTATGACCGAAACAAGCCCACTCGTAACACTTGCACGTTTAAAAAGTTATGAAACAGAATTATCGTATGAAGAGCAATTAGAAATTAGATCAAAGCAAGGGTATCTTGTCCCTGGTGTAGAAATGAAAGTAGTCGGTACAAATGGTGAAGTGAAGTGGGATAGTACGAGATGGGAGAGCTATGTTTACGAGCGCCATGGATCGCTGAAAGCTATTATAACGATGATCGTACTGTTGAAGGCTTTCGCGATGGATGGTTATATACAGGAGATGTTGTCACAGTCGATGAGGAAGGTTGCGTAAAAATTGTCGACCGCACGAAAGATGTGATTAAAAGCGGAGGCGAGTGGATTTCCTCTGTTGACCTTGAAAATGCGTTAATGGCACATGATGCTATATTTGAAGCGGCTGTCGTTGCCGTTCCTCATCCGCAGTGGCAAGAGCGACCAGTTGCGTGTGTCGTTCAAAAGAAAAATAGTACAGTAACAAAAGAAGAAATATATGAGTTTTTAAAACCACAGTTTGCAAAGTGGTGGTTACCAGACGATATTGTATTTATGGAAGAAATACCGAAAACATCTGTTGGGAAGTTTTTAAAACAGGCGCTTCGAAAAGAACTCGAGCATTTGCATAAAGAGAAATCACGGAATTTATATTTGTAAACCTATTTTAAAAATAAGTTGACAAATGCTAGATAGAAAGATAATATAACTCCTATAATATGTTATCTAAAAATCATTTTGAGTTTACAAATAGGAGAAGCAAATATGAATACAAAAAACTTAGTTTTCGTCGCTTTATTTAGTTCTATTATGGGAGTGTTAGGGTTAATACCTCCAATTGCTCTTTCTATTACACCAGTTCCAATTACATTACAATCACTTGGTGTTATGCTTGCTGGTGGATTGTTAGGATCACGTCTTGGTGCATTAAGCCAGCTTATTTTCTTACTTATTGTAGGAGTTGGAGCGCCATTACTTGCTGGTGGACGTGGTGGCTTTAGCGTATTTGTTGGGCCAAGTGCAGGATATTTACTTGGTTATATCGTTGGAGCATTTGTCATTGGTTACTTAATTGAGCGTTTGCGTGAAGTTTCTATTATAAAAGTATTATGTATTAATATAATTGGTGGTATTTTCGTAGTTTATGTATTTGGTATCCTTGTGCAAGCTTTCGTAATGGATATTTCTGTATGGGAAACGGTGAAAGTAAGTGTTGTGTTTTTACCAGGTGATTGCATAAAAGCGATTATAGCAGCAATTCTTGTAACGAAATTACATCGTTCATTGAAACATATTATTACGCCTGCTCTAAAGAGAAGCAAATATACAAATGCGGGATAAGAAAGAGAAGAAACACGTTCGTTGCGTGTTTCTTTTTATTATTTTGGAAAGAAAGGACGTCTCATATGGGTATTACAAAAGAATATAAAAAACATGCCTCTTTACAACCAAATAAAATAGCAATTAAGGAAAATGATCGAGTTTTAACATACAAAGAGTGGTTTGAGTCAGTGTATAAAGTAGCAAACTGGTTGAATGAAAAAGAATCGAAGAATAAAACGATAGCGATTGTATTAGAAAATCGTATAGAGTTTTTAGAACTATTCGCTGGTGCCGCTATGGCCGGATGGGTTTGTGTGCCATTAGATATAAGGTGGAAACAGGATGAGCTTAAAGAAAGGATTGCAATCAGTAATCCGGATATGATTGTGACAGAGCAATATAAGTTAAATGATCTATTGGATGAAGAAGAAAGAGTAATTGAAATTGATAGATGGAAACAAATAATAGAGAACTATCTTCCTACAGAGCACATTGTAGAAAGTTTACAAGATGCTCCTTTTTATATGGGATTTACATCAGGATCAACAGGAAAGGCAAAGGCATTTTTACGTGCGCAACAATCGTGGGTTCATAGTTTTAATTGTAATATACATGATTTTCATATGAAAAAAGAAGACTCTATTTTAATAGCTGGAACGCTCGTTCACTCTCTTTTCTTATACGGTGCAATAAGTGCATTATATATAGGACAAACCGTACATATTATGAGGAAGTTTATTCCAAAACAAGTGTTGGACAAGTTAGAAATGGAACATATTTCGGTCATGTATACAGTTCCGACAATGCTAGAATCTTTATATAAAGAAAAAAGAGTAATAGAAAATGACATGAAAATTATTTCGTCAGGAGCGAAATGGGAAGCTGAAGCGAAAGAAAAAATAAAGAGTATATTCCCTAATGCGAAAAAATACGAATTTTACGGTGCATCGGAGTTAAGCTTTGTAACAGCGCTAGTTGATGAAGAGAGTAATAGAAAGCCCAATTCAGTAGGGAAACCTTGTCACAATGTGCAAGTGCGAATATGTAATGGAGCAGGAGAAGAAGTAACGAAAGGCGAGATAGGAACTGTTTATGTGAACAGTGATCAGTTTTTTATGGGCTACATATTGGATAAGGTTTTAGTTCCAGAGTTGACTGCAGATGGCTGGATGACAGTGCGAGATGTAGGTTATGAAGATGAAGAAGGCTTTATTTATATTGTCGGTAGAGAGAAGAATATGATTTTATTTGGAGGAATTAATATTTTCCCAGAAGAAATAGAAAGCGTATTACATGAACATCCAGCTGTTGATGAAATAGTTGTAATTGGTGTGGAAGATAGTTACTGGGGTGAAAAACCTGTCGCCATCGTAAAAGGAAGTGCTACGAAGCAACAATTAAAAAGTTTTTGCTTACAACGATTATCCTCTTTTAAAATACCGAAAGAATGGTATTTCGTTGATGAAATACCGTATACAAATAGCGGGAAAATCGCTCGTATGGCAGCAAAAAGTATAATTGAAAACCGGGAGAAGATATATGAATAGAGCGGTTATTGTAGAAGCAAAAAGGACACCTATTGGTAAGAAGAATGGGATGTTAAAAGGGTATGAAGTTCAGCAATTAGCAGCACCTCTTCTTACATTTTTAAGTAAAGGAATTGAGAGAGAAATAGACGAGGTCATATTAGGGAATGTTGTTGGACCAGGAGGGAATGTTGCAAGATTATCTGCTTTAGAAGCAGGACTTGGATATCGTATTCCTGGTGTAACGATTGACCGGCAATGTGGTGCCGGATTGGAAGCGATCCGCACCGCATGTCATTTTATTCAAGGCGGGGCCGGTAATTGTTATATTGCAGGAGGAGTAGAGAGTACAAGTACATCACCATTTCAAAATAGAGCGCGATTTTCACCAGAAACAATTGGTGATCCTAATATGGGAGTGGCGGCTGAATATGTTGCAGAGCGTTATAATATAACGCGAGAAATGCAAGATGAGTACGCTTACCTTAGTTATAAACGGACACTGCAAGCATTAGAAAATGGATATTTACAGGATGAAATACTTTCTTTTAATGGATCTTTTGACGAAGCTATAAAACGAGAAATGAAGTATGAAAGAATGATTAAAAGAACAAAACCCGTATTTTTACAAAATGGTACAGTAACGGCCGGTAATTCGTGCGGTGTAAATGATGGAGCATGTGCCGTTCTTGTAATGGAAGAAGGGAAAGCCCGAAAATTAGGATACAAGCCTGTTCTTCGTTTCGTTCGTAGTGCTGTAGTTGGAGTGGATCCAAATCTTCCGGGGACTGGTCCGATATTTGCGGTGAACAAATTATTAAACGAAATGAATATGAAAGTAGAGGACATCGATTATTTTGAAATAAATGAAGCGTTTGCTTCAAAAGTTGTTGCTTGTGCAAAGGAGTTACAAATTCCATATAAAAAATTGAATGTCAATGGTGGAGCAATTGCGCTTGGTCATCCATACGGTGCATCTGGGGCTATGCTTGTAACGCGCTTGTTTTATCAGGCGAAACGAGAGCGTATGAAATACGGAATCGCGACGTTAGGAATAGGGGGCGGAATAGGGCTTGCACTATTATTTGAGAAAGTAGAAGACTAGCAAGGAACTAGTTCTCTACTTTTTGAGGAACATAAGCATTGCTACCAAGCTTTGCTTTTATTTCGTTCCAAGCAGCGATAGCATCAGCTTTTGATTTTCCTTTGTTATTTGGATCTTCGAAAAAGTCACGAGTAAAGCGATTGTATTCAAACTGCGCGCTGATAGTTGTTTTATATGTAGGGTCTTTTTTTCGTTCGTTTTCTTCATACCAAAACGTTATCGCATCTTCATATGTTTTTCCAACATTCTCTTTAAAAAACTTTTGAAGAGCTACTGTAAAGCGGAAGTTTGCTCCAATTTTTTCTTTGAAAAAGGCCCGAACCTCTTCGCTACAGCGGTGATTTTCAGTAATAACAGTTTGAAGAGAAAGGTCTTTATAAGAGAGAGAAGTTTTACTCGCTTTTGGACCAGAGCTGTTTTTTAATATTTTACCAGTATGTAAATAATGGGAGATACGATTGGCTATTTCAATCTTAGAGCCACTAGCTGGCAACCCATGCTCACGACAAAATGTTTGCAGTTCTTCTTTTAACCAATAATAGTTTTGGAAATCTTCAAGTGATATAGACTTTGTTAAAGGTGGACGCATGAATGTAACAACTTCTTTCTTCCATATTTTTCTTTAATTATAAAACGTACGTTCTTTTTATGGAAGGATTAATTTGTAAATATAATGGGAAGAGAAGATTACATATGGAAAATGTAATGCAAGTTCGTGTTACTGGAATTTTAATTGAAGATGAAAAAGTATTGCTAGTAAAGCAAAAAATTGCTAATCGGAATTGGTCTTTACCTGGAGGAAGAGTGGAGAATGGTGAAATGTTAGAAGAGGCGATGGTTAGAGAAATGAGAGAAGAAACGGGATTAGAAGTTAAAATTAAGAAGCTACTCTATGTTTGTGATAAACCAGATGCCAGTCCATCTTTATTACATATTACATTTCTACTTGAAAAGATTACAGGGGAAATTATGTTACCATCAAATGAATTTGATCATAATCCGATTCATGATGTACAAATGATGCCAATAGACGAATTCAGTCAGCATGGTTTTTCGGAAACCTTTATAAAGCTTGTAAATGAAGGGTTTGCAAATGCAGGGAGTTACCAAGGATTGAAACAAAATATTGGCCTGTAAATATAGTTGAAGGATAGCCGTTCGCTATCCTTCATAACATGTTTTACACTGCTGACTGTAAAGAAGAAACAAGTTGATTTAAAAACTCATCCCCAGTCATAATCGCTTTCCCACCGCCACGAGCACTTTTTTTATTTCCGCCACCTTTTCCTTCAATTGTAGGAAGTGCCTCTTTTAAAAGAGCATTCATATCGAGTGTGACTGTTTTGCCACAAGCGAGGATGCATTGTAATTTGTCCTCGTTTTCAATAACGAAATATGTAATGGCATGCTCTTGTTGTTCTGTAATAATAGCGGATAGCTTTGCGATTTCTTGCATAGAACGATTTGTAAACACTTTAGAAATAAGTATGCCAGCATGTATTTTGGTAGGTTGTTGAAGTAGTTCGTTTGCCTCTGCATATAATAATTTTTCATTCATTGTTTGCATAGCTTTTTCGGTTTCTTTTTGAGAAGTTAGAAGCTGTGCTACCTTTACTGGAATATCAGCTTCGCTACTGTTTAATTGTTTAGAAACATCCTTCATAATTTGTTGTTGTTGTCCCATTAATTTAAGTGTGCGCCAGCCAGCGATAAACGTTAGTCGTATGCCACCTTTGTTGCGCTCCCAGCTAAGAACTTGAATAGGACCTACTTCACCAGTACGTTTTGGGTGAGTTCCGCCACAGCCGTTATAATCAAAGTTTTCGATCATAACAACGCGTATATTTTCTGTCATAGTCGGTTCTTTGCGAAGTGGTAATGTTTTCGCTTCTTCTAAGTTCATCCATTTAATAAGAATTGGATGGTTTTCAAAAACAATATTGTTCGCAATTTGCACTGCTTTTTCAACTGTTTCTGCATGCAGATTTTCTGTTTCTAAATCAATTGTTACCGTCTCTTTACCAAGATGGAATCCAATTGTAGGTATGTTAAAATGGTCCCAAAAAGCAGCAGATAAAATGTGCTGAGCCGCATGTTGTTGCATATGATCAAAACGGCGCTCCCAATTAATTTTACCTTCTACTTCTTCTGTATGTAATTGTTCTGCAATGAAGTGGTGGATTTCTTCGTCGACTTCTTCAACACCAAGTACAGCAATGCCATTTAAAGTTCCAGTATCATGGGGTTGCCCGCCACCTGTTGGGTAAAATGCCGTTTCGTTTAAAATAACGTATAAGTTACCGTCTTTATCATAATCTTGCTTTATAACTTTTGTAGTAAAGTCTTGCTTATAAGCGTCAGTGTAATATAATTTTTGCTCCAATTTTCTTTCTCCTCTCGCATTAACTAGTTTCATTGTAAAGCAATTGAAATTCGTTTCCTAATATTTCAGAAGAAAGAAGCCTTTTTTAGAATTTTCTTGCTATAATAAGAAAAAGAAAATGCGGGGGTGGAATGAATATGTTGTATGAAAACGGCGTAGATAAACTGCTTAGTTTAAGTAAAAATATTTCTGAATTGTATCGAGAGTTAAACGAAATGACCCGGATTTTAACGGATTGTAACCGCGAAAGTGTGAAGTTTGATCGGTTATATGTAAAAGAGTTACTGTGGAAGAAAGAAGATGTAATAGAGAAATATGACCAGCTACTTGTGCAACTTTGTATAAATGAATGCTTTGATTTAAAAAGTGTCATTACAGGGGAATATAAGTATACATATGAAGAAGTAGAAAACATCGTTTTACAATTTAATGAAAAGTATAATGTCGCAATTTTAATTAAAGATGTTTGTAAAGAATTACAGTTTACATATGGCATAGATATGGATATAACGAGAACAACGCGGGTATCAACAGCTCAAGTATAAAAAGGGAAAAGAAAGCAGATCCTTTGCTTTCTTTTTTTATGTGATAACAGGGAGAGTAGGTTTTTAAGATGAAGGGGAAGTTACAAAATATTCATCCGTTAGGAATGACAATTATAATCGGGACTTTATTTGCGAGGTTCGCCACGTCAATGAGTATTCCTTTTTTAGCAATTTATTTAACGACTGTTAAAGGCGTATCAGCTGGAATGACGGGTGCTATTATTGGAACGAGTGCACTTGTTGGAGTGTTTGCTAGTTTTATCGGAGGGAATTTATCTGATCGATTCGGTCGAAATATGATTCTAATATGGTCCATGATCGTTTGGGTATTTGTATTCATAGGATTTTCACTTGCAGATCATGTTTTAAGTTTCTTTTTATTAAATGCTTTAAATGGATTATGTAGGTCCTTTTTTGAACCGACGTCAAGAGCGTTATTATCAGATTTAACGAAACCAGAGTATCGTTTACTCGTATATAATTTGCGTTACGGTGCAATCAATGTTGGAGTAGCGATTGGGCCACTTGTCGGATTACAGATTGGAAGCGCAAAATCAACAATTCCTTTTTTAGTAGCAGCTGGAGTATATATTCTATATACAGTTATACTAGCGTTCCAATTTAAGAAATATCCAGTGGAACAAAAGAAAATCAATAAAGAAAAGCCTGTTACAATGCTAAATGCGCTGCGTATATTACGAAAGGATGTCGTATTTTTAGTTGCGTTAGTTGGTATTATTTTGAGTAATTGTGGTTTTTCTCACTTAACGACGACAGTATCACAATATTTTGCAAATGCACATATATTCCAGGATGGAGTGAAATTATTTTCATATATGTTAGTATTAAATGCGATTGTTGTAGTCGTAATTCAATATCCTGTTATTCAAATGTGTAAAAAGTATACACCATTAGCATCCATTATGGTTGGAACTTTATTTGTGAGCGGGGGATTATTTGGATTTGGAATAGTAGAATCTATGCTAGGTGCTGCTATTTGCACAATTATTTTTACAATTGGAGAAGTCTTAATGTTTTCGATGACGGATGTATTTATTGATGATATAGCTGTTGCGCATCTAAAAGGAACGTACTTTGGAGCAATGGGATTTTCAGGAATTGGAGCAGTAATTGGTCCATGGTTTGGGGGAGTACTTCTCGATTATTACGGGTACCAAAATGGATTTGTAGTATTTTCAGCGCTAGCTATATTTTCAACTGTAGCGTTTCCAGTACTGTTAGTTACGAAAGGTTTATTGAAAAAAAGATATGATGGGAATTCTAATATGGAAGTACATGCGAAATAAAATAAGCCCCAGTCAACGACTGGGGCTTATTTTTGTATTTATTTTAATTCTCAATTTGAAAAAGAACTTTCTTTTCATGTTTATTAGCTACTTCGTTTTTGGAAATATGAATGGCTAAATATCCATTCTCTAAGCAGGCTAGCATCTTTTTATAAATAATATTATCGGGTAAAGGAATGATCCTCTGCAAAGAAATATTTTTATGAAGTATGCAAATGTTTAGGCCTGTCTTCATCTTTTTAATGACTACATTTTGTTCTGTCACATTTGGTACATCTGTTTCCAAAATGTATTCTTGTTCCGTTTCACAAAGGTCAATATGAATTTGATTTGGGAAACTAAAGTTGCTACAAGAATCAGAACAAAACTGATCCATCCATTCTTCGAAACCATCAACATGAAAAAGACAATCCTTCTTTTTCTTGCCCATGTAAGACACCCTCCGTAAAATCTCAATTCATACTATGTTATGCATGAATGAAGTAGGGGTGAAGAATAAATGGAAAAATATAAACATTGTATGTGGAAAAGGTAGCTAGTGTGCATTTTTTGTTTTACATATCATGATGTGCATGATGTTTTTGACGTGAATGGTTACGGTTTTTTACTTTATGAGATCCGCTTAATGGTTCGGGTTGTCCTTTTTTTTCTTTCGCTTCACGATTGTTTTTGCTCATTGTCTGTGACACCTCCTCTTTCTTTTTAGAATGAGAGAAGTTTGCAAATTTATACGAGAATGTTTTTAGAAAAAAAGGTAAAGATAAGTGGGACTAACTATTATGGAAAGGGGATTGTATAATGCCATATCATAAAGATAAGCAACAAGCTTTTCAAGCAGCGCAGCAAGGTGTTACACAAGCAGAAAATGCATTTAACAACATTGTAAAAAATGATCCAAACTACGGTCATGATTTGAAAGAATTACGCCAAGAGGTTCAGGAAGCCTATGAACAGATTCAAAATGCACTAGAAGTAGCTTCGGAAACACAACGCCCACAACTTGAGCAATACGAAAATAATCTTCAAAATATTATGCAGCATGTAGATCAATTAGAAAAGTAAATGAGGTTGTTGTGTATTCGACAACCTCTTACTTTAACGAATATTATGCGAAAACAGAAAATTTTTCTACTCATTTTTTCTTTATTATGCGCAGTACATATATTTCAAGTTGAAAAAGTGGAAGCGAAAATGTTGCTCAGAAAAGAGCTAGAACCAACTGGATATGTAACATGGGAAGTACCTAATAATGAAAAGATTATTGCTATTACATTTGATGATGGACCGGATCCAATTTATACACCACAAATTTTAAATTTATTGCGCCAATATAAAGCAGAAGCGACATTTTTTATGATTGGATTTCGAGTTCAGCGTAATCCATATTTAGTCAAACAAGTGTTAAAAGAGGGGCATGAAATTGGAAATCATACGATGAACCATTTGTATGCAAGTAATTCATCGGATGAAAAATTAGAAAATGATATTTTAGATGGAAAGAAATTTTTCGAAAAATGGGTGAAAGAGCCTTTGCTATTCCGTCCTCCTGGCGGTTATATTAACGATGCTGTATTTAAAACAGCGAAAGAAGCTGGTTATCAAACGATTCTATGGTCGTGGCATCAAGATCCACGTGATTGGGCAAATCCAGGGGTTGAATCCATTGTAAATCATGTAGTGAAACATGCTAAAAGTGGTGATATAGTATTGCTACATGATGGAGGAAATAATCGTAGTCAAACAGTAGCAGCGCTAGCAAAAATATTACCTGAACTGAAAAAGCAGGGCTATCGATTTGTAACGGTTTCGGAATTGTTACGTTATAAACATTAGAAAAAATCCCAAAAGGTGAATGCTCCTTTTGGGATTTTTCGTTACTGGTTCTTTTTGCGTTTCTTATTATTTTGTCGTTCTGCAGCAGTTAAGTTTTCATTTGCAAACTCTTCGTTATAACCAGCACCTTGTCCTTGTGCAGATGCTGCATTCATTCCTGAAATAGTATGATTTGCTTTTCTTTTACCCATTTTATTTCACCTCTATAACTTTTTTTGTAAGTTGCATGATGAGCAGTTCATAGTATGTATGAACTGTAAAGAAAGCGCTAATAGAGCACTTTACTTTATGGTAATAGTATTCATAAGGAACATGAACACTATTCAAATTTAGAAACATAAAGAAAACTTATGATAATCTATAAGTTTCTTATTATTTACTTATTTAGAAAGTTGTAATAAGATATTATCGTAAGGTATTGAAAAGTTTGTCTACATTTTATATTCAGACAACTTAGTCACGTTTAACAGGGGGGAAACATAATGGTCAAACATAATCCATTTCAATCACGTGCAACTTTTGAAGTAGATGGAAAAACGTATCATTATTATGATTTGAAAGCGCTTGAAAATGCAGGGGTTGGCAACGTATCTCAATTACCATATTCCGTGAAAGTTTTACTTGAATCAGTACTTCGTCAAGTAGACGGACGTGTAATTACAGAAGAGCATGTTACAAATTTAGCGAAATGGGGAACGAAAGATGTGCAAGATATCGATGTTCCATTTAAACCATCTCGTGTAATTTTACAAGATTTCACTGGTGTTCCAGCTGTTGTTGATTTGGCTTCGCTTCGTAAAGCAATGGCAGACATGGGTGGGGATCCTGATAAAATTAATCCGGAAATTACTGTAGACCTTGTAATTGATCACTCTGTACAGGTTGATAGAGCGGGTACAGCAGACGCGCTTGCATTCAACATGGACTTAGAGTTTAAACGTAATGAAGAACGTTATAAATTTTTAAGCTGGGCACAAAAATCATTTGATAACTACCGTGCAGTTCCGCCAGCTACAGGTATTGTACACCAAGTAAACCTTGAATATTTAGCACCAGTTGTTCACGCTGTAAAAAATGCTGAAGGTGACTTAGTTGCATACCCAGATTCATTAGTTGGAACAGACTCACATACAACGATGATTAACGGTATCGGCGTTCTTGGATGGGGCGTTGGTGGTATTGAAGCAGAAGCAGGAATGCTTGGACAGCCTTCGTACTTCCCAGTACCTGAAGTAATCGGTGTAAAATTAACTGGTACACTTCCAAGTGGTACTACAGCAACAGACGTTGCATTAAAAGTAACACAAGTATTACGTCAAAAAGGTGTAGTTGGTAAATTTGTTGAGTTCTTCGGTAATGGCTTAAAGAGCATGCCTTTAGCTGACCGTGCAACAATTTCAAACATGGCACCAGAATACGGCGCAACTTGTGGATTCTTCCCAATCGATGATATTTCATTAGAATACTTACGTTTAACAGGTAGAGATGAAGAGCAAATTCGCGTTGTTGAAGAATACTGTAAAGCGAACGGCTTATTCTATACAGCAGACAGCAAAGATCCAATTTACACTGATCTTGTTGAAATTGATTTAAATACAATTGAATCTAACCTTTCTGGACCGAAACGCCCACAAGATTTAATTCCACTTTCAGATATGAAAGATGCGTTCCACAAAGCTGTTGTAGTACCAGTTGGAACACAAGGACTTGGATTTAATGAGCAAGAGTTCGATAAAGAAGTGAAGGTTACATTAGAAGATAAAGAAGTAACGATGAAAACAGGTGCAATCGCAATCGCTGCAATTACAAGCTGTACAAATACATCAAACCCATACGTATTAATTGGGGCAGGTTTAGTTGCGAAGAAAGCAATTGAAAAGGGACTTAAAGTACCTGAATACGTAAAAACATCATTAGCACCAGGATCTAAAGTTGTTACGGAGTACTTAGATAAATCAGGTTTAACAACGTATTTAGATCAATTAGGTTTCCAAACAGTTGGTTACGGCTGTACGACTTGTATCGGTAACTCTGGCCCATTAGCACCGGAATTAGAAGAAGCAATCGCAGCAAACGACTTACTAGTAACATCTGTTTTATCTGGTAACCGTAACTTTGAAGGTCGTATTCATCCACTTGTAAAAGCAAACTACTTAGCATCACCACCACTTGTTGTGGCATATGCACTTGCAGGTACTGTTGATATTGACCTGAAAAATGATGAAATCGGTAAAGATGCAAATGGCAATGCTGTTTACTTCAATGATATTTGGCCATCAGCTAAAGAAATTGAAGATGTAGTTCAAAGCGTTGTTACATCTGAGCTGTTCAAGAAAGAATATGCACAAGTATTTAACAGCAATGAGCGTTGGAATGAAATCCAAACTTCAAACGAAGCTTTATATACTTGGGATAATGATTCAACGTACATTCAAAACCCACCATTCTTTGAAGGTTTATCTAAAGAACCAGGTGAAGTTGAAACGTTATCAGGCTTACGCGTAGTTGGTAAATTTGGTGACTCTGTAACGACTGACCACATTTCACCAGCAGGTTCAATCGGTAAGCACACACCAGCTGGACGCTACTTATTAGAAAACGGCGTACAACCAGTTGACTTTAACTCTTACGGTTCTCGTCGTGGTAACCATGAAGTTATGATGCGTGGTACATTCGCGAACATCCGTATTAAAAACCAAATCGCACCAGGAACAGAAGGCGGATATACAACATACTGGCCAACTGGTGAAGTAACATCAATCTATGATGCTGCTATGAAGTATAAAGAAGATGGCACAGGCCTTCTAGTTATTGCAGGTAAAGATTACGGTATGGGAAGTTCTCGTGACTGGGCTGCAAAAGGTACTAACTTATTAGGTATTAAAGCAGTAATCGCAGAAAGCTTCGAACGTATTCACCGCAGTAACTTAGTGTTAATGGGCGTATTACCGCTTCAATTTAAAGATGGCGAAAGCGCTGAAACGTTAGGTCTTGTTGGTAACGAGTCATTTGAAATTCAAATTGACAAAACAGTTAGACCACGCGATCTTGTAAAAGTAGTTGCAACTGATGCAGATGGCAACGAAAAACAATTTGAAGTAGTAGCTCGTTTCGATAGTGAAGTTGAAATTGACTACTACCGTCACGGTGGTATCTTACAAATGGTTCTTCGTGAGAAAATTGAAGAGTCTAAAGTGTCAAACTAAACAATTGAAATGAATGATAAGGAAGCTAACAACTGTTAGCTTCCTTATTTTATGGAAAGGGATGAAACCAAATGGTTTCATCCCTTTCTTTTTACTATAAAAATGGAGGGAACACTATGAAAGAATATAAAAGAATTTTGTTACCGTTACAGAAAGAAAAAATATTAGTAATAGCAGCTGTATGCAGTGGGGTTTTTGCAGCTATTTTAAATCTATCCCGTCCACTATTCATGGGACTAATTGTAGATAACCTAATTCAACGAGAGCTGAAGGGAGCGTATTTTTACATTACTTTGTTTACAGTTACCCGCTTATTGATGTGGGTGAACAATCTTTCATTTGATTATGTAAGCTCAAAAGCGAGCCAGCGAATATTACGAGAGAAGCGTATAGATGTATTGCGCCATTTTTTCCTATTACCGTTTGAAGAGAGTGAGAAAATCAAACAAGGAGAGCTAGAAACGTTAGTCGTATCTGATATTCCGAACTGGGTCAGGCTATATGGTTCTATATTAATAGAATATATATACGCCATTGCGCAATTTATCGGTGCGATCATAGCACTACAACATATAGATATACAGTTCATATTGTGGATAACTCCGTTTTTATTTTTAAGTGCAATGGTTCCGATGCTTTTAGGGAAGAAGGTAAGAAATATTGCTAGTATTGCTCAAAAAAATCAATCAACTGTTGTAGAGATGGTGTCACAGTTTGTAAAAGGAGCGCAAGATTTACGTAGTTTGCAAAAAGAAAAATGGGCTATTGGCTTATTTAAAGGAGTAACGGCACAATCTTATAAAACAGAAGTAAAGAAGACGATGATGCAGCATTACATTGGAGTAGTTGGAACAGTGATTGAAACAGGAGCATATATCGTTGTTCTTATTATAGGTGCGCAAAAAATAATGCAGGGCGAAATGGAGGTTGGTTCACTTGATGCAGTGTTAGCGACAATTGAGATGCTCTTTTTCCCTGTCCGTTATGTGGGGGATTTATTAATGATGACACAAGTTGCAGCTGCTTCGGCAAGTAGAGTTTTTTCCTTTTTAGATAAACGAGTGGCAAATAGTAATGTAGAAAAAGCGATGGGGATGACAATAACAAATGTTTCATTTCAGGAGAATGGTGAAGAGAAATGCAGAATTAAGAATATTGATTTGCAAATTAATCCTGGCGAACTCGTTATGATTGTGGGAGAAAGTGGTGCAGGAAAAACAACGCTTTTAAAATTAATGACAGGTTTGTATAAACCATCTAACGGTAGCATTGCTTATTATGGAAATGAGGCTCGATTGACTACAGTGTGGCAAGAACCTCGATTCTTTCGGACGACAGTAAAAGAGAATATGTATTTCGGGGAAGTGGGCTTAGAAAACGAGTTAGAAAAAAGTGCTGAACTTGTAAATGTAACGCCGATTATTAGGGGGTTACCTGAAGGTCTTCAAACTGTACTACATAAAAGCGGTGAAGAGTTTTCGGGAGGAGAAAGAAAACGGCTTGCATTATTGCGAGCAATTGGTTCAAATCCGAATTTTATTATTTTAGATGAACCGACTGCGGGATTAGATCCGGGCAATCAAGAATTTGTTTGGAATATGATAGAAGGACTAGGAAGCGATGTAACGAGAATTGTAGTTACGCATGATGTAGAGAAAGTGATACTAGCAGATCGCGTTGTCATCATGAAAGAAGGAAGTATTGTAGCATGTGGAAGTCCTGAAAAATTAATAAATAGTCATTTGTTTTTTTAAGGGATGTGAATAAAGATAAGCGCAATGCTCTTATCTTTATTCAGCGTCATTTATTTGATACTCGATAGATTCGGAATGATTCAGATCAACATTAAAAGTAGCAGTCATAAGGAAAGTTGTAATTCCAAGAATTAAGAAAAGGACGAATGAGACTAGAGAGATGTAAAGACAAATACGCCCTACTTTCTTTTTTTCAATATCTTTATTAAAGAGTGAAATGATCCATGTAATAATACCGATTGGATATAAAAGAAAACTAAGAATATATAATGTTATTTTTTCGAATGAATTCATAAACAATCCCCCTTTTGTTGAAGGTTATATAACCATGAAAATAAAAGGTGAATGGGTCTAGAAGAAGATAGGTAATACTTCATTTGTTTTTCTAATTATATGATAAAAAGGAAAAAATGCACTTTAAATAAGAATATTCTAATTATTTAGACTGTGAATATTTCCAAGCTTGTCCGTATAAGCTAAAATAAGGTATATAGCATTTTGGTGAATATGTTACAAGACAAACACGTTAGGGTGATATAAAATGTGGCGGAAGCTTACGATTATTGTAGTGTTACTTTGTTTAGCGGGATATGCAGCTTATGAACAGTTTGGTAAAAGCGATCAGGTGACCCAAGGAGAGCAAGAAAAAAGTAAAGCTGCTATGAAAGAGATGATTGCAAGTAACGGTATTGAAATAGGAAAGAGTGCGCCAGACTTTGAATTAACGAAGTTAGATGGAACGAATGTAAAGTTATCGGATTTAAAAGGAAAGAAAGTGATTGTAAATTTTTGGGCAACGTGGTGTGGACCTTGTCAGCAAGAAATGCCAGATATGGAGGCTTTCTATAAAGAACATAAAGAAAATGTAGAAATTTTAGCAATAAATTATACGCCTTCAGAAAAAGGCGGAGGGATAGAAAAGGTGAGTAATTTTGCTAAGGAGAAAGGAATTACTTTTCCTATTTTATTGGACAAGAATATTGATGTGACAACAGCGTATAAAGTCATTACAATCCCAACTTCGTATTTTATAGATACGAAAGGTGTCATTCAAGATAAGTTTATTGGACCGATGACGCAAAAAGAGATGGAGAAACGAATTGCTAAATTAAAATAACAGTGAAAAGGTAGAGATGGAATATAATCATTTCTGCCTTTTCTTTTTCACGTAGTGAAAGCTTCATGATATGATAAAAGAAATATAAACGTTGAGAGATAAAGGAGTGTATTTGGAGTGGGGAATATATCCTTACCGTTAGATTATGTTGTAATTGACTTTGAAACAACAGGATTTAACCCTTATAATGATAAAATTATTCAAGTGGCAGCAGTGAAATATCGTAATCATGAACTAGTAGATCAATTTGTTTCCTATGTGAATCCAGAGCGTCCAATTCCAGACCGAATAACGAGTTTAACAGGTATTACAAATTATCGTGTTTCAGATGCACCGACGATTGAAGAAGTGTTACCTTTATTTTTAGCATTTTTACATACGAATGTAATTGTCGCTCATAATGCATCTTTTGATATGCGCTTTTTGAAAAGTAATGTGAATATGCTGGGGTTGCCGGAACCGAAAAATAAAGTGATTGATACTGTATTTTTAGCGAAGAAATATATGAAGCACGCTCCTAATCATAAACTTGAAACGTTAAAGCGAATGCTTGGAATTCGTTTGAGTTCTCATAATGCATTTGATGATTGTATTACTTGTGCAGCAGTTTATCAAAAATGTGCCTCTATTGAAGAAGAGGCGAAAAGGAAATCGAATACAGAAGTACTTGATGAGACAGCAGTATATGAAGCGGTAAAAGAGATACTTGTACGAAATAAACGTGATATCGAATGGATTCGTTGCATGAATGTAGGAAGCTATTTAGATATAAAAGCTTTTTATCCAGTTATGAGATTAAAGGTAAAAGGGCGAAAGAAATACGTATTAACAGACATATTAGAAGATGATGTGAAAGAAATATGTACGAGTTTAGCCTGTGAACCGGCGTTAAAAAGTGAAGTTGGTAATACGAGAATTATGCTTAATTGCTTAGAGGACGTCCTGAAATTAGAAAGTTATATTTTAGAACAGTATGATTTCGTACTGCAAGCGCTGCATGATTATAAACAAAGTGAAATGAATGCAGATGAAAAGTTAAAAGAGTATTTAAATATTATGGTATGAAAAACTCCGTGTACGTTTTATTGTACACGGAGTTTTTTTAGGAGTATTAAAACATAAAATTTTCTTGCAAATCTGATTAAAGAGTTTTTCCTTTGCTCATACTATGTATAGTAAGAATGAGAAGGAGAGAGGGTGAACAGCATGAGAAGAAGTCGTCGCAAATCATTTGACGAGCTTGTGAAAGAAAATAAACAACAATTATTAAGCGATCGCGATGCAATCGATCGCATTGAAGAGCGTATTGAAAAACGTTATGAAATGAAACTTTTTAAGCAAGCTGAATAATTCTTAACACTAGTACGATACTACTGTTAAGGAGGCGATAGTAATGGGTAATCCGAAAAAGAATTCAAAAGACTTTGTACCGAATCATATTGGAACACAATCAAAAAAAGCTGGTGGCAATAAAGGGAAGCAAATGCAAGACCAAACGGGTAAACAACCGATTGTTGATAACGGTTAAAAAGGGAGAATGTTATCATTCTTCTTTTTGTGACGAGTTTTTAATAGTAAAAAAGGGCTGACTTTTGTCAGCCCTTTTTCGTAATCGTAAAGTTTTCAACAAGTAAACGCCAATTTTGCGGGAATGGTAAACCAATCTTCCAATAACTAATACCACCTATACCTTGTTCTTTCATTAAATTAAACTTACTTTGAACAGACCGTGAATCTTCAAACCAAACTTCGTGTTGTACACCATTTTCATCGAAATAATTAAAATGAGGAGCCTGTGCTGTGAAATCATAGCGGATCGGAACATTGTATTTACGAGCTAGTGCAACAGCTGCGACAGAGCTAATTGCTTTTGCAGGCGGATTTCCTTCTTTGAATGGAAGTTTCCAATCGAATCCGTATAAATTTTGTCCCATCATAATTTTTTGCGGAGGCATTTGAGATTTTGCGTATTGAAGTACTTCTTTTACAGGACCGATAGGAGAAATAGCCATCGGTGGTCCGCCCTGCCAACCCCAGTCGTATGTCATAATGACGACGAAATCAACGATTTGTCCTTGTGCTTTATAATCGTGAGCTTCAAAAAATTTTCCCTTTTGATTTGAACTTGTTTTCGGTACAAGTGTTGTACTTAATGTGTACCCGTTAGGCAAGCGTGTTTTCACATTTCGTAAAAAACGATTATACGCTTCGCGATCTTCAGGTGCTACGCTCTCGAAATCAAAATGAATGTCTCGCATACCGTACTTCTCAGCTGTTTGCAAAATGTTTGTAATAAATTTATTTTGAATCGTTGCATCACGTAAAATAACGGATGTTAGATCGGCACTAAAGTTTCCATTTTCAATATTGGTAATAACGAGCATAGGAATGGTGTTTCCTTGCGTTGCAATATTAGCAATTTTAGCTGTTTCAGTTGGTTCTTTTAACGTACCATCTCTTTTTGCCTCAAAACTGAAGTAGGCTAAATATGTTAAAAAGGGATTAATGGCACGTGTAGAATTAACTAAACTTTCTTTAATGGGTATAGTTGAAGGTTGTAAATAAGCGATGGATTCTACTGCTCGTTTCGTTCCTTTCGGTATATATAATTGCTGTCCAACATGGAGAATGGATTTTAAAGATAAGTTATTCACTTTAGCTAAACTAGCGAGAGGAACGTTATATGTTTGAGAGATTCTATATAGGCTATCGCCAGGCTGTACATAGTAATTATTTCCTTTCGTATTCACAATTAGTGCCTGACCAACAACGAGTGTTTCAGCTGGATTTAATCCATTGTCTTTTACTATCTCGTCAGGTGTTGATCCATATTTTGATGCCAAGCTATATACGCTATCACCGCTACGAACCGTTACAATTTGAATCATATGCTTGCTCTTTTCGGTAAAAGATTCACTATTTTTATTTTATTTTTGATGTCACTGTATTATGATTAAATGTATGTAAGGCACCAGAAGTGAAAGAAGGCGAATATACATATGTTTGTAGCAGAACATGAAGTTGAAATCCGTTATGCGGAAACAGATCAAATGGGTGTTGTTTACCATTCAAACTATTTAGTGTGGCTTGAACTAGGTCGCACGAAACTTATACAAGATTTAGGGTTTTCATATGTTGAAATGGAGAAGGAAGGGATCATTTCTCCTGTTTTAGATTTGCAAATTTCTTATCGTAAAGCGATGCGTTACGGTGAAAAAGCAATTGTAAAAACGTGGGTTGATACAGTGAGCCCGCTTCGCGTTGTATATGGATATCAAATTTATAATGGTGATGGCGAACTTTGTATTACTGCAAGTACAACGAATATTTGTGCAAAAAAAGAAGGGTTCCGCCCTGTATCATTTAAAAAGTTCTATCCAGAGTGGTATGCGAAATATGAGGAAATTAAGAAAAAATAAAAAAGCGTGGCGGAAGCCACGTTTTTTTATTTTTCATAATTAAATTGCGGGAAATCATCACCGTCGTTAAATGTAACAACTAAATTATGTCCATCGAAGAACCACTCATCATCGCTTTCAATAAAGAAGTTAATATTTTCTTCTTGAATTTGAACAGCAGGATGTGCAGGATCATCTTTACGAATACCTAAAGAAAGTCCTTTTTGCACAGTACTGCAACCACCGTATTGTACGAAAAAGCGTAGTGTTTCACCTGATTGTAAGTTTAATTCGTTTTTATACCATTGTGCTGCTTCTTTTGTTACGGAAAGATTCATGTATAGTTCCTCCAAATTATGTTGCTTTTTCTTTAGTATAAAAAATAACGCAAAAAGACGCTATTAATATGCTTCACGTTTTCTTTTTGCGTTATGTGGGTTACGATCTTATTTTTGCTTTTTTGAAAAGTTTGCTTTCGGTTCAGTTTTATTTATAATTCGTCCAATATTTGCACGGTGTTTATAAATAACCATACCTGCTAATAAACACATCGCAATAATGAAGATTTTATCCCCGCTAACAATTGATGCGATAACGGCAACGACAGCTGTTACCATAGAAGAAAGTGATACGTATCTTGTTGTAAATAAAAGGCTGAAAAAGACAACAGCTAAAATTGCAAAAACAACTGGTGAGTAGCATAATAGCACGCCAGCAGAAGTTGCAACTGCTTTACCACCACGGAATTTCGCGAAAATCGGATACACATGTCCAAGAACAGCTGCTAATCCGAACCATAGTGGATGAACGTCTAACGCGAAAATAATCGGTAGACTCGTTGCTAATGTACCTTTTAAAATGTCAGCAATTGTAACGATAAAACCTGCTTTTTTCCCTAGTGTGCGGAATGTATTTGTTCCGCCTAAATTACCGCTTCCGTGCTCACGAATGTCAATTCCATAACCAATCTTTCCAACGACTAGTGCAAATGGAATCGAGCCAAGTAAGTAGGCAACGATAAATAAAAGATATGTAGTAACCATAAGTTCAGTCTCCTTTATTCAAATGTGTTGATAAAGGGTAAAAAGAGTTTTTCCCGTATATTGTACCATACATTTGTAAAGAGCACATTTCTTTTTTGTAAATGAAAAATTCATTATTTCGTGCAAAATATTTCACAGGAATGTTACATTTCTCACAGAAACAATAAGACTATATGTAGTAACATTTTAATCAAAAGACAACAACATATTGGTGGAGGGTTATGAATGTTACAAAAAAATACACGTGGAGAAGAATTAATGAGAGTGTTTGAGACGATTGTCCACGGCAATGAACAAGATTTAATGCAAGAAAATGCAAATGTAGACGGCCGCTCTCCGATGGGAGTAATGGGAACGTTCGCATCTGAGAGTGCAAAATATTATGCTGTTGAAAATTTATTGTCAGATCAAGTGAAAAAAGCGATCAATCAAAATATATTATATCCACATGATTTAGATTTTTATGCGACAGGAACGACGACTTGTTCACAAATTCCGTTAGCGCAAATGCTTGCGAACGGTTTTCATACCGGACATGGACATATGAGGCAACCGCAAGACATTAAAAGTGCATTAGCTCTTTCATCTATTATTTTTCAAGCGAATCAAAATATGCAGCACGGTGGTCAATCGTTTGCACTCTTTGATGTTGATTTAGCTCCATATGTGAGAAAAACAGTAGAGAGACATAAGAAACGATTACAGTCATATCCGCTCACGAAAGAACAAATAGAAGAATTTGCGTGGAAAGAAACAGAAAATGATACGTATCAGGCTTGTGAGGCTTTCATTCATAATTCAAATAGTATGCATAGTAGGGGCGGCGGGCAAGTACCGTTTATTTCTATTAATTATGGAACAGACACATCGAATGAAGGAAGACTTTTAATTAAACAACTTTTAAAAGCGACACAAGCTGGTCTTGGTAAAGGAGAAACACCAATTTTTCCTATTCAAATTTTTAAAATGAAAAAAGGTGTGAACTTTGAAGAAAGTGATCCGAACTATGATTTATTTGAATTAGCGTTAGAGACAACGGCTGAACGATTATTCCCTAACTTTTCATTTTTAGATGCGCCATTTAATGCTGTGCATTATGATGGACGACCGGAAAGTGAAGTATGTTACATGGGATGTCGTACTCGTGTTATGTCGAACATACATGGAGAAGAAACGGCGATTGGAAGAGGGAATTTATCATTTACATCTATTAACTTAGTGAAATTAGCATTAATTAGTGGTTCAAAAGAAGCGTTTTTTGAAGCGTTAAATTATTATTTAGATTTAGGAATTAAGCAATTATTAGAGCGATTTGAGTATCAATGTACGAAACGAGCAAGAGATTTCCGATTTTTATATTCACAAGGTGTATGGCGCGGTGGAGAAAAGTTACAGCCTGAAGATTCTGTAGCATCCATTTTAAAGCAAGGGACGTTAAGTCTTGGTTTTATCGGTCTTGCGGAGTGTTTAGTAGCTTTAACAGGAAAGCATCATGGAGAAGATGAAGAATCATGGAAACTCGGGTATGAAATTATTTCCTTTATGAGAGATAGAATGGATAAAGCGACAGAAGAACATGAACTGAATTTCTCGGTAATTGCAACTCCGGCAGAAGGATTATCAGGGAAGTTTGTGAAAAAAGATAGAGAAGAATTTGGCGTGATTAGCGGTATAACAAATCATAATTACTATACGAATTCATTCCATATTCCAGTTTATTATAACATGCAAGCGATAAATAAAATTCGTTTAGAAGGCCCGTTCCACGCTCTATGTAACGGGGGACATATTACGTATATTGAACTAGATGGAGCAGCAATGCATAACAAAAAGGCATTAAAACAAATTGTACAAGCGATGGCAGAACATGGCGTTGGATACGGTTCAATTAATCATCCTGTTGACCGTTGTAAGTGCTGTAGTTATCACGGAGTTATTGGAAATGAATGTCCGAGCTGCGGAAATGAAGATGAGGCTAAAATAGAAAGAATTCGCCGTATAACAGGTTATCTTGTAGGAGATATGTCGAAGTGGAATAGTGCGAAACGTAGTGAAGAGATGGATCGGGTGAAACATAAATGAAAGTGATGAACATCATTCATGATAGTGTAGTAGATGGAGAAGGGTTGCGGACAGTCGTGTTTTTTGCGGGCTGTCCGCATCGTTGTTTCGGTTGCCATAATCCGAAATCGTGGAATATTTGTAATGGAACTGAAATGACAGTAGAAGAAATTGTGAAAGAGATTGCAAGTAATCCATTAACTGATGTAACATTTTCAGGTGGAGATCCATTTTTCCAAGCTGCTGAAGTGAAAAAAGTAGCAAAAATCGTGAAAGATTTGAAAAAAAATCTATGGATGTATACAGGTTATACGTTAGAAGAGATACAGAGTTCTCAAAATAATGATATGATAGAGTTGTTACATTATGGGGATGTTTTAGTCGATGGAAGATTTGAAATCGAGAAAAAAGATTTAACACTTCCATTTCGCGGAAGCTCCAATCAACGTATTATTCGATTGAAAGAGTAAAAAGGCGGGATAGATTATTATGAATAAAACAGTATTACTTGTTGAAGATGAAAGAAGATTACGTGAAATTGTTAGCGATTATTTTCGCAATGAAGGCTTTGAAGTAATCGAAGCAGAAGACGGAAAAAAAGCGCTAGAATTATTTGCAGAGCATGAAATTGATTTAATTATGTTAGATATTATGTTACCAGAAATAGATGGATGGTCTGTTTGTAGACGAATTAGAAAAGAATCAGCAGTACCAATTATTATGCTAACAGCACGTTCGGATGAGGATGATACATTACTAGGGTTCGAATTAGGTGCAGATGAGTATGTAACGAAACCTTTCAGCCCGAAAGTGTTAGTAGCTCGCGCGAAGACGTTACTGAAACGTGCGGATGGCGTGGTAGGGGTAGCAGAAGAAAATGCTATGTCTTTAGCTGGAATAGAAGTGAATCGTCTATCTAGAACTGTTTTAGTAGATGGAGAAGAAATTATATTAACACATAAAGAATTTGAACTTCTCGTTTATTTAATGGAGAACAAAGGAATTGTGTTGTCACGTCAACATTTATTAGATCAGTTATGGGGATATGACTATTACGGTGATGACCGAACTGTTGATACTCATATTAAAAAACTACGAAATAAGCTAGGAGATAAAGCGAAGCATATCGGTACTGTTATTCGTGTTGGTTATAAATTTGAAGAATAATTTGGAACGTATTGTGTGCTTCAGTCTAGGAAAATAACAATTTTATATCCTCTTTTGCAGGTGGAATGTACAAAAAATGCTTTTTTTGTCTACAATGTTAAATAAGTGTATTTTTTTAATTGGATTTCACGATGAGTTCACAAGAAGGACACAAAACGTGACTATACTAAAAATACGAATTCACCAGAGAGGGGAAGTAAACATGGGATATTACGACGGACCAAATTTAAATGAAGAGCATAGTGAAACGAGAGAAGTGAGAAAATCGGGCAGTAAAAAAGGCTATTTTTTCACAGGTTTAGTCGGAGCTGTAGTTGGGGGTGTTTCAATTAGTTTTGCGGCACCATATATGCCATGGGCTCAAAATAATGGAGCGACTGTATCATCTTTTAGTTCAGATTCAAAAGTTGAAGGTACTGTAGTTCCTGTTGTCAATAAAGCAAAAAATGAAACGGACTTACCTGGTATGATTGAAGGCGCGAAAGATGTTGTTGTAGGTGTTATTAATATGCAACAAAGTATTGATCCATTTGCAATGCAACCGACGGGTCAAGAACAACAAGCTGGTTCAGGATCAGGTGTTATTTATAAAAAGGCAGGAAATAAAGCATATATTGTAACGAACAATCATGTAGTAGATGGTGCAAATAAACTTGCTGTAAAACTGAGTGATGGCAAGAAGGTAGATGCGAAGCTTGTAGGGAAAGACCCTTGGTTAGATTTAGCTGTTGTTGAAATTGATGGTGCTAATGTAAATAAAGTTGCCACTTTAGGTGATTCTAGTAAAATCCGTGCGGGTGAAAAAGCAATTGCAATCGGTAACCCACTAGGATTTGATGGAAGTGTAACGGAAGGTATTATTAGTAGTAAAGAACGTGAAATTCCAGTAGATATCGATGGTGATAAGCGTGCAGATTGGAATGCTCAAGTTATTCAAACAGATGCAGCAATTAACCCTGGTAATAGTGGTGGTGCGTTATTTAACCAAAACGGAGAAATAATTGGGATTAATTCAAGTAAAATTGCACAACAAGAAGTTGAAGGGATTGGATTTGCTATTCCAATTAACATCGCAAAGCCAGTTATTGAATCACTTGAAAAAGACGGAGTAGTAAAACGTCCAGCTCTTGGAGTAGGTGTCGTTTCATTAGAAGATGTGCAAGCTTATGCAGTAAATCAATTGAAAGTACCGAAAGACGTAACAAACGGCGTTGTATTAGGTAAAATTTACCCAATATCACCTGCTGAAAAAGCTGGTTTAGAACAATATGATATTGTAGTAGCATTAGATAATCAAAAAGTAGAAAATTCACTTCAATTCCGTAAATATTTATATGAAAAGAAAAAAGTAGGCGAGAAAGTAGAAGTTACATTCTATCGTAACGGTCAAAAAATGACGAAAACAGCTACTTTAGCAGATAACTCAGCTACAAAGAATCAATAATCGGAATAAAAGAAAGTCTCTTTCATATTGAAAGAGACTTTCTTTATCGGCTATACTAAAGGAATAGGAGGGATAAATTATGACAATTGAAAACCCAACTCGTACGGAAATTGGTGAAGTATTAAAGAAAAGCAAAACGATTGCAGTTGTTGGTTTATCGGATAAGCCAGAACGTACATCGTATATGGTTTCAAAAGCAATGCAAGATGCTGGGTATCGCATTATTCCAGTAAACCCAACAGTAGATGAGGTGCTTGGAGAAAAAGCAGTTGCTTCACTAAAGGATATTAAGGAACATGTTGACATTGTAAATGTATTCCGCCGTTCAGAATTTTTAATGGATGTTGCAAAAGAATTTGTAGAGATTGATGCAGATGTTTTTTGGGCACAATTAGGAGTACAAGACGAAGATACATACAAACTTTTAAAAGAAAAAGACTATACTGTAATAATGGATCGTTGTATAAAAGTAGAACATGCGATGACAAAATAGTATAGATTGTAAAGGTAGAAAGATTGCTTCAGCCCTTATTATAGATAAGTAGGGCAGATGAACGAGGTGTTCATCATGAGATTTTTTAAAGGCTGTTTTTGGGGATTGTTACTTGTTATCCCATTTTGGATATTGATCATTTGGATCATAATAAAGGTTTGGAATGTGTAATCTTGGTATACATATCCATTTCTCGTTGACAAACGATTATTTTTCTGAAATAGTAGCCTAGAGGAATCCTTGTGAAAAAACAAGGATTTTTCTATTGAAAATGGTATATAAAAGAGATAAGATAACTTGCCAAAACGATAGTCGAGGCGTTATTCTATAATAGAAACATATGTTCTGATTTTGGATTAGGAAAGGGGCAAGGAGTTTGGCGAAGCATCAATTCCAATATAATGAAGATGCGATTCAAGTGTTAGAAGGACTTGAAGCCGTTCGAAAACGCCCGGGTATGTATATCGGGAGCACGGACAGCCGTGGATTGCATCATTTAGTATACGAAATAGTAGATAACTCCGTTGATGAAGCGTTAGCGGGATTTGGCGACGAAATTTCTGTCGTAATACATAAAGATAATAGTATTAGCGTTATAGATAAAGGGCGCGGAATGCCTACGGGAATGCATAAGCTTGGAAAACCTACACCAGAAGTTATTTTAACTGTACTTCATGCCGGTGGTAAGTTTGGTCAAGGTGGTTACAAAACGAGTGGTGGTTTACATGGTGTTGGGGCATCAGTTGTAAACGCCTTGTCTGAATGGTTAGTCGTAACGATTAAGCGTGACGGAAATATTTATGAACAACGCTTTGAAAATGGCGGTGTTCCTGTAACGACGCTTGAGAAAATCGGAAAGACGAAAGAATCTGGTACGACAATGCATTTCAAACCAGATACAACGATCTTCAGCACAACAAATTATAACTATGAGACATTATGTGAGAGATTACGCGAATCTGCATTCTTATTAAAAGGGATGAAAATCTCAATAAAAGATGAGCGAAATGATTTAGAAGATGTCTTTCATTATGAAACAGGAATTGAAGCTTTCGTTTCCTATTTAAACGAAGAAAAAGATTCAATTCACCCAGTTGTATACTTCACTGGTGAACAAAATGGGATTGAAGCAGAATTAGCATTTCAATTTAACGATGGCTACTCAGAAAATATTCTTTCGTTTGTAAATAATGTACGTACAAAAGATGGTGGAACACATGAAGCTGGATTTAAGACAGCAATGACGCGTGTGTTCAATGAGTATGCTCGTAAAGTAGCACTATTAAAAGAAAAAGATAAAAACTTAGAAGGTACAGATATTCGTGAAGGTGTAGCGGCTATCGTTTCTGTACGTGTACCAGAAGAAGTGCTTCAGTTTGAAGGGCAAACGAAGGGAAAACTAGGCACAAGTGAAGCGCGTTCTTCAATTGATGCTATCGTATCAGAGCATTTAGCATACTTTTTAGAAGAAAATCCTGATGTAGCTACACTTCTTGTGAGAAAAGCAATTAAAGCAGCACAAGCTCGTGAAGCAGCCCGTAAAGCAAGAGAAGAAGCGCGTAGTGGTAAGAAAAAGAAAAAATCAGAAGGTACGTTAAGCGGGAAATTAACACCTGCACAATCACGTAACCCGCAAAAAAATGAACTGTACCTAGTAGAGGGTGACTCTGCTGGTGGTTCTGCGAAACAAGGAAGAGATCGACGTTTCCAGGCGGTATTACCATTACGTGGTAAAGTAATTAATACAGAAAAAGCAAAGCTTGCTGATATCTTTAAAAATGAAGAGATTAATACAATTATTTATGCAATTGGCGGCGGTGTAGGCAATGAATTCGATGTGGAAGACATTAACTATGATAAAGTTGTCATTATGACTGATGCCGATACAGACGGGGCGCATATTCAAGTATTGTTATTAACATTCTTCTACAGATATATGAAACCACTTATCGAAGCAGGTAAGGTGTTTATCGCACTTCCTCCTTTATACAAAGTAAGTAAAGGAAAAGGAAAAAGTGAAGTAATTGAATACGCATGGTCAGATGATGAATTAGATGAAGTAACGAAAAAAGTTGGAAAAGGTTACATGTTACAGCGTTACAAAGGACTTGGCGAAATGAATGCGGATCAATTATGGGAAACAACGATGAACCCTGAAACACGTACACTAATTCGCGTGAAAATTGATGATGTAGCTAGGGCAGAGCGCCGCGTTACAACGTTAATGGGTGATAAAGTAGAACCTCGTCGTAAATGGATTGAACGCAACGTACAGTTCGGTATGCAAGAAGAAGGAAATATTTTAGAAAATGAAATGATTATGGAGACGGAGGTGGAATAACATGCAAGCAGAGAAGTTTCATGACCTCCCGCTTGAAGACGTGTTAGGTAATCGCTTTGCACGTTATAGTAAATATATTATTCAAGATCGCGCGCTTCCAGATGCGCGTGACGGTTTAAAGCCGGTACAAAGACGTATTTTATATTCTATGTATGTGGAAGGAAACGTACATGATAAAGCATTCCGTAAGTCAGCTAAAACAGTCGGTAACGTTATTGGTAATTATCATCCGCATGGTGATTCCTCTGTATATGAGGCGATGGTACGTTTAAGCCAAACTTGGAAAGTACGTAATGTTTTAGTTGAAATGCACGGTAATAATGGTAGTGTTGACGGGGATCCAGCAGCAGCAATGCGTTATACGGAAGCCCGATTATCACCAATTGCATCTGAGTTATTACGTGATCTTGATAAAGAAACAGTAGAATTCGTATCAAACTTTGATGATACGAGTGAAGAACCGGTTGTTTTACCAGCAGCGTTCCCGAACTTATTAGTGAACGGATCTACAGGGATTTCCGCTGGTTATGCAACAGAAATTCCTCCGCATCATCTTGGAGAAGTTATTGACGCTACAATGATGCGTATTGATAAACCGAATAGTACTGTTGATGATTTATTAACAGTTATGAAAGGACCAGATTTCCCAACAGGTGGTATTATTCAAGGGATTGATGGTATTAAAAAGGCGTATGAAACAGGTAAAGGTAAAATTATTATTCGCGGGAAAGCAGAAGTTGAAACGGTTCGTGGTGGGAAACAGCAAATCGTAATTACTGAAATTCCATACGAAGTAAATAAAGCAAACCTTGTTAAGAAAATGGATGAGTTACGTCTAGATAAAAAATTAGATGGCATTGCTGAAGTGCGTGATGAGACAGATCGTACAGGTCTTCGTATTGTCGTAGAATTAAAAAAAGAAGCAAATTCTGAAGGTATTTTAAATTATTTATATAAAAATACAGATTTGCAAATACCATATAACTTTAATATGGTAGCGATTAATAATCGTCGTCCAACGCTTATGACATTACCGAAAATTTTAGATGCATATATTGGACATCAAAAAGAAGTTGTTACGAGACGTTCACAATATGAATTACGAAAGGCAGAAAATCGTCAACATATTGTAGAAGGTTTAAAGAAAGCATTATCGATTTTAGACCAAGTTATTGAAACGATTCGAGCTTCAAAAGATAAGCGTAATGCAAAAGATAATTTAAGTGCGAAATTTGGTTTTACAGAAGCGCAAGCGGAAGCAATTGTATCCTTGCAATTATATCGTTTAACGAATACAGATATTACAGCACTACAACAAGAGGCAGATGAGCTTAATAAGAAAATTATTGAGCTACAGGCAATTTTACAAAGTGAAAAAAGATTACTTCAAGTCATTAAAACAGATTTAAAGAGAGTTAAGAAAACATATAGTGATGATCGACGCGCGATTATTGAAGATCAAATCGAGGAAATTAAAATCGATGTAGAAGTGATGATCCCACAAGAAGATGTCATCGTTACTGTAACGAAAGAAGGATATGTGAAACGTACTGGATGGCGCTCACATAATGCCTCAAATGGCAAAGACTTCGGTATGAAAGAGGGTGACATCTTACTTGAACGATTCGATACGAATACGACAGAGACAGTCCTCTTATTTACGAATAAAGGAAACTATATATATCTGCCAGTATACGAAATGCCAGATATTCGTTGGAAAGATTTAGGACAGCACGTTGCTAATATCGTTTCACTTGATCGGGATGAAACGATTATTTGGGCAACTGTCGTACCGAACTTTGAGGAAGAAAAGCGATTTATCGTATTTGTAACAAAGAACGGTATGATTAAGAAAACAGAATTAAACCAATATAAAGTACAGCGTTACTCTAGAGCATTCGTTGCTGTAAACTTGAAAAAAGATGATGAAGTTGTTGATATATTTGCGACAGATGGAACGAGTGATATCGTTCTTGCTACACACGGTGCATATGCACTTATTTTCCATGAAGATGAAGTAAGTCCAGTCGGTGTAAGAGCCGCTGGTGTGAAAGCAATTAATTTAAAAGAAGATGACTATGTCGCTTCTAGTAAACCATTAAATGCTGACAAAGATCAACTTATTCTCGTAACGCAGCGCGGTGCTGTAAAACGCCTAAAAGCATCAGAAATTGAGAAATCAACGAGGGCGAAGCGGGGACTTGTTATTTTCAAAGAATTAAAACGTAATCCATACCGCATTGTCGGTATAGAAATTGTTAGAGACGATGAACTAGTTTACATGAAGACAGAGAAACATATCGTAGAAGAAATTGACCCGAAAGCGTATCGAAATAAAGACCGGTATAGTAACGGTAGTTTAGTGCTAGATGTTAACGATACTGGTGAAGTTATTGAAACGTGGACGAAAAAACGATCGGAATAAAAAAAGCATCTTGCCATGAATAATGGCAAGATGCTTTTTTCTAGGCAATTTATTATGTAAATAATAATAATCTTGTTATAATAACTGAATGAAATCGTTCTCATGAAGTGGACTTACTACCCACAAATAGCGGGATAAATGGAGGGGCAGCAACATGAAAAAAATAGGTGTAGGGATTGTAGGGTTTGGATTTTCTAGTACAACATTTCACATCCCATTATTACAAACGATAGAAGAATACGATATTCGTGCCGTGTTATCTTCAAAAGAAGAGGTAGTAAAAGAAACATTACCGAATGCTAACGTCGTGAGTGCAATTGATGAATTGGTGAAGCGAGCTGATATTGACTTAGTTGTTATTACTTCACCAAATACAACTCATTTTCCATATGTAAAAGAAGCAATATTAAACGGTAAGCATGTTGTTGTAGAGAAACCATTTGTTGTTTCAATTGAAGAAGGAGAAGAGCTTATTTCATTAGCAGAGCAGCATAATGTCGTATTAAGTGTATATCATAACCGCCGTTTTGATAATGATTTCTTAACGATAAAGAAATTATTAGAAGAGGATAGAATAGGGAATGTATACGCATATGAGGCGCATTTCGATCGCTTCCGTCCACATGTACGTGATCGATGGAGAGAAAAGAACTTACCAGGATCAGGTATATTATATGACTTAGGCTCGCATTTAATTGACCAAGCATTATCATTATTTGGGAAACCAAATGCAATCAGTGCAGATGTAATCAAACAACGACCAGGTGCAGAAATTGATGATTATTTCCACATAGTACTTCATTACGGAGTTAAACGTGTCATTTTACGTAGTAGCAGTTATGTGAAAAAAGCCGGTCCGCACTTTACACTGCATGGAGATAAAGGTTCTATCGTGAAATACGGTATGGATTCACAGGAAGAACAATTAAAAAATGGAATGAAGCCAGGCGATAACGGTTATGGGGTAGACATTGAACAGAATTTTGCTACTCTAGAAACAGAAGAAGAGTCAGTACGTATTCCAACAGAAGTCGGCTGTTATGACATGTACTATAAAGGTGTAAGAGATAGTATTATAAGTGGTGAGAAATTACCTGTAACAGCGCAAGAAGGTTTAGAAGTTATTAAGTTGATTCAATTAGCGGTTGAAAGTAGTGAAACGGGTAGAGTTATCACTATAAAATAAAAAAGACACTTTTATATTAAATATATATAAGGATAGTTAATCACCTAAAAATATAGCCTGTATCTTTGATTACTAAGTAATCAAAGATACAG
>NZ_JAQFUL010000043.1:0-41647 GCF_027716265.1 Bacillus cereus group sp. Bc031 | reverse complement strand
TTCTCTCATTATACAAGAAAGACCCTATAGAATAGACTTTTTTTTAAGTGTCTATTCTATAGGGTACATTTTATCAGCCTCCTTCCTTTTATTTACCCATCTTATATGTAACTAATCGCCTGACTCCCCATTTGCACCCATGCCTTTTCAAAACTTTCTCTCGGTACTTTTACATCTAAACTATCACTTAGAGGATCTCGAATATATACAAATTCCTTATCATATCCAATAAGTACTACACAATGTTCATTATACGTAATAGAAACATCTCCACTATTTGTTTCCCATGTAGTAAATTCATCTTTATCTAATGGCGCAAATGTTGCATTCGTAATCATGACTACCGGTTGTCCTGATTTTACACTCTTATAAAGCTCTTCTATACTCTTCCCTGTTAAGTCCACAGCTTTGTTAGGTAAATACTTTTTCGCTAATTGAAAAAGTGGTCCATGATATACACCATATCCTGATTCAGAAAAGGTATAAATATTTCCTACAAATCCTTCATTCGGATTCCCACGTACACCATCGTTCATAAAATCAACTTTCTTTATTTCGTTTGCTAATTTCATCTTATCCACTGTAATACCTGCGTATTGTAACATCATCGCTAAGCTCGTCACTTCACAGCCTCTATCTAACTCTGGTAACTGCTGAATGAAAGGTACATTTGATAAGATGACCTTTTCACCATTATTACTAAACTCCGCTTCTTTTTCACTTTGTATATTGAAGAATGTTAACTTTTCCATATACTTTGTAATTCCATTTGTATATACATTCCATACTGCTATAGCTAGTAATGCTATACATATATACCACTTAAACCTTCGTATCACTCTCACGCCTTTCTTAGTTTGTTAAATAAGAATAAAACGCGTCAGCATCCGTGCGAATCACCGGTACAAAATTTAGTTCTTTTCCTTTTTCAGGCTGATCTTTTTTTATTTTTTCTGCTAGTTCTTGAGCATTCATATTCGTTTTATCGATATTAAGCTCATCTGCCATTTGTAACACCTTTTGTTCATTAATTTCACTTAATACTTGATATATATCTTTACCATATAAATCAATATGATATTTTTTTGCCTCTTCTTGCACTTTTTGTTCGTATACTTCTTGTGCTAACTCTTCTATCTCTTTTCCTTTTTGTGAAATACCTAACTTCCCTGCTTCCTCTCTTACTTTCGTTCCATAGATTTCTTCCGCAATGTCCTCTATTTCTTTTCCATTTGTTGAAATACCTAATTTATCCGCTTCATCGCTAATTTTAATCGTATTAATTTGAGTAATCAAATTTACAATTGATGTGTTTTCTATTGATAGGCCTAGCTTTAACGCTTCTTGCTTCACTTTTGTTTCATAGATTTCTTCTGAAAGAGTTCCAACATCTTTTCCTTCACTTGAAATTCCTAGCTGCTTCGCTTCTCTTCCTACTTCCGTCTCATGGATTTCTTTTTCTAACGTAATTTGTTCTTTCCCTGCCGTTTCAATCCCTAAATTCTCCGCCTTTTCTTCTGTATGCACAGCATGTATCTTTCCGTTGTTTAATTGTTCTTTGCTGCGCTGCTTGTAATCTGTCTTTCCCTTTGATGTTTCAGAAGGAGAGGCACCCCCTAATATACTTAAACTCATTACTCCAATAGTGAATACCATCATCATTTTCTTTTTCAAAATTACTTCCTCCCTCTTACACTTTCTTTTCCATCATTCCCTATTCATAATCGAAATAACATTATGATCGATGTAATCTACTCAAATACCTTTTTATAATCGCTTCTTTATAGGGCGAACTTTCCGTATAGAATACATGTTAAAAATAGTTTCTTAACTTTCCCTTAAAAAAAGACGACCTTGTAAAAACAAGATCGTCTTCTCACTTATATTCTTTGGTGTTTAGGGAAAATCACTTCAAAACAAGTGCCCTCTTCCCATTTGCTCTCTACTGATATTTTTCCGTAATGTTTCTCTACAATCCAATTTGCGATTGAAAGACCTAATCCAGCTCCTTCTGACGTACTTCTTGCTTTATCCCCTTGATAAAAACGATCAAATAATTTCGGAATATCTTCTTCTTTCACTCCTATCCCGTCATCTTTCACCTGTATACGAATTGAACTACTCGTTTGCGTGCAATTGATTTGAATATGACCGCCTTCGTTCGTATACTTCATCGCATTATCTAACAGTATGACCATCATTTGATGAATCCGCTCTCTATCACCCATAAAAGATACGCCACGTTCTACTTTTAATATCATTTCTTTTTCTTGATAAGAAGCAATCTCCTTATATGGAGCTACTATTTCTTCTAACAATTTATCGAGTTCAAATGTTTTCTTATCCATCTCAATTTGATTAGAATCAGAGCGTGCTAGCAATAATAAATTACTAACGAGTTTTGATAACCGCCTACATTCTTTTGAAATTGTAGAAATATCCATCGCTTTTTCTTCTATCGTAGCGGATGGTGACTGGAATAAAACATCCGTTTTTGATTGAATAACTGCAAGCGGTGTCCTTAGTTCATGTGACGCATCAGAAACGAATTGCTGCTGTTTTTCCCATGAATTTTGAATAGGTACAAGTGCCCTACCAGCTAGGAAAAAGCCGATACCGATTGCACAGAGGCTTCCTATGCTACAACCTATAGTAAGAATTAGAAATAAAGTATTTAACATTTCTTCTTCAGCTGTTATATCGCGTACGATTTGAACTATTTTTCCATCTTGTTGAAATACAAACGTCCTAAAATATAGTCCTTGCACTTCTATATCTTGCAAAATCCCTAATTTCTTTGGCGAAAACTTTTCCAAATTGCCTTCAAAGATAATACGACGTTTACCGTTTTCAACACCTATCTCCACTGTGTTTCCTATCCAAGTTAACTCCATTATCCTTGGATCCCCAATTGGAGGATATCCCCTAATTTTTTTAGGTAGTTTTTTATCATCTGCATTCTTTCTATGTTGAACGGCTTTTTCTATCGATTCATTTACTCCACTATAAATACGCTTATATGTGTAAGAATAAATGATACTACCTAATACGCCTATCAAAATGATAAATACTAATGAATTCAATATAGTCAATCGAATGCGCGTCTTCTGAAACATACTTCCCTTTTTCATTGTTCTTTTAATATATATCCAATACCTCGAACGGTTTGAATATCTTTCTGATAACCGAATGGCTCTAATTTTTTACGTAAATGATGTACATACACTTCTACAATTGCCACTGTCGTATCTGAATCAAATCCCCAAACACGATCAAAAATTTGTTCCCTCATTAAAATCTTTCCGCTATTTTGAACAAGGTACTCTAGAAGCTCATATTGTTTTAATGTTAGCTTCATACTTTGTCCATCTACTTGAACATCTTTATCTTTTCCGAACAGTTCAATCCCTTTATATCGAATAGTCTGCTTTGTTGTTAAATTACCACTTCTGCGTAGTAAAGCACGAATTCTCGCTTTTAACTCTGGAGCCTGAAATGGCTTAACGATATAGTCATCTCCACCAAAGTCCAATCCCTTCACCCGATCTTCTAAAGAATCTCTCGCTGTTAAAAACAGGATTGGTGTTTCAATCTTTTCATCACGTATTCTTTGAATTACTTCAAAACCATCCATCTCTGGCATCATCACATCAAGCAAAATTGCATCATATATATTTTGTAACGCTAGAAATAACCCCTCTTCTCCATTCAATGCTGTATCTACTTCAAATTCGTCGCGTAATATTTGGACAATAGACTCTAATAAGGAAGCATTATCTTCTACTACGAGTAAGCGCATATTCTCACCTTCCACCATATCATTCAATTCTATTTATAATCACATTCCTGCTTTTCCTAACAAAAGAATATAATCATATTTTGTAACTTCATTTTTAATTCGTTCTTTCTACACTTTTTCTTGATATAGAATTTTAAAGATTAATTATAAAAACTCTTCCTTAAATTTTGCTTAATAAAAAGTTGAAAGAAATAAGATTCTCCTTATCTCTTTCAACTTTTTATTACGTACACCTTTTTACTCGGCAATTCTAAACAATTTAGCTGGCCGCCATATACAGCACCGCCATCAATTCCAATAATTCGATTACTACCAAAATACACGCCGCAATTCTCACTACCGTGAAGCGTTTTTGTTTCCGTATGACCAAATACAACAACCTTTTCACCGCTATATCCATTATGAAACTCATTACGGATCCACATTAACGTATATGGTTCACATTCAGAAACCCGTTTCAATGGCTCAACACCAGCATGTACAAATATATACTTTTCTGTTTCAATGTAATGATCTAATTCTTGAATAAACTTTACATGTTCTTCTAAAACATGCGATTGTAAAATCGGTTTTTGGAAGTCTTCCTCATTAACTACAATATCTTCTTCTACAAATCCATAGCTGTATAAAGTCTTATCTCCACCGTTTCTTTTTACCCAATGGTTCCATGAACGTTCCTCATCAGTCGTTAACGCCTTAATCATCATATCTTCATGATTTCCCTTTAGAACGAGGGCTCCATCTTCTTTTAACTCTTTTACCCTTTCAATTACTGCACGTGCATTTGGACCACGATCTACATAATCCCCTAATAAAATTAGTTGATCCTTTTTTGCATCGTATTGAGCTTCTTCTAATAACTGTTCGAACTTTTCTATTTCGCCATGAATATCACTAATAACAAGAATTCTTTTCATATTATCACCCCTCTTTCTAATTATAATTCAAAACGACAGAAACTTCAGAATTGTATTTTAAAACCGTATTTATTACAGATACAACGATTATCCTTACAACAATGTAAGTCTCTTGTCATTCAATTCGATAGTTGCAATTGCTATATTTCCTTATACTAAAAGTAAGAAATGAAACAAAAAACAAGGAGAGATGAGAAATGAAAAAAGTGATGGAAGTTTTAGTAGCAGTGGCAGAGGTTTTCGTAAATGGTAAACAAGTTGCAATGGAGTTAAACAAATAATGAAAAGGACAAGATTCATTCTAGACCCTTTACTCATATAAAAGAGATAAGACTTCTTCATTTTTTTGATCCCTTATCTCCTAAAGAAAGCCGTATCCTTTTTCGGATACGGCTTTCTCTTATTTTTGACTCGTACGAGCTGAAATGCTAATTGCTCTATCTGTCGCTTTGGCAGCTTCATCTAACGCTTCTTTACTATTCTTTCCGTCATACATTGCTTCTAATGCTTTTACAACTGCATCTCGTGATTCTGGGAATACACTAATTAAAGCACCTTGTGTTGCTGGAGATTGTTTCGTCGCTTGCAATTGATCTACTGTTACTTTTAACTGTGGATATTTTTCATATTGCTCTTTTACTAATGGTTCATTATATGCATCTGGATTAATAGAGAAATAACCTGTTGCAGTATGCCATTTTGCTTGTACGTCTGACTTCGTTAAATATTTCATAAAGTCCCAAGCACCTTGTTGTGTTTCTTCTGAAACCATATTCGTCATCCATAATGATGCTCCTCCAATAACAACACCATTTTGTTTCGAATCCTCTGGATATGGAATATATGACACGCCTACATTAAACTTAGATGCATCAATTAAGTCGCGAACACCAGCTGAAGAATCTAAATACATAGCAACTTGTCCAGACTGGAACGCGGCACGAATATCATCCCAACTTGCTCCATACTTTCCTAGTGCACCAGCTTTATTTAACTCATCTAGCATCCCAAATACTTTCTGTCCTTCTTTACCGTTAAATACAGCTTTCTTTGCAGCATCTTTACGACCATTTTCATTATCTACATATAAAGCGCCTTGTGTCGCTAACAATTCTTCAAAGAACCAACCATAATTCAGCATTGAAAATCCATATTGTTTTACATTTCCGCCTTCTTTAATCGTTAACTTTTTCGCTGCTTCTTGCAATTCCGCATATGTTTTTGGAGCTTTCTCTGGATCTAAGCCCGCCTTTGCGAAAGCATCTTTATTATAAATTAATACTGGTGTAGATGAATTAAATGGCATAGAATACATTTTTCCATCAACTGAATAATAATTTGTAATTGCTTTTTCCAGCTTTGAAGTATCGTACTTATCTTTTTTTATCCAACTATCAATTGGCGTAATCTTTTTACTATCAATCATATATTTTGTTGTAATTTCACTCGACTGAACAAGAGCTGGCGCTTCTTTCGTAGCAGACATCGTTCTAAATTTCGTTAAAGACTCTTCATATGTCCCTTGGAACTCTGGCTTTATCTCGTATTTATTTTGTGACTTATTATAGTCCGCAACAAGTCCCTCTAATACCCCTTGTGTTTTTCCACCCATCGCGTGCCAAAAACGAATTACCGTTTTATCACCATTCTTTTCAACTGGCGCTACTTTTGCCTGTGCTTCAGGTTTCTCCTCCGTTTTACTAGTTGAACAAGCGGCACTAGATAATGCCATTGTTGCTGCCATTAATAGAGCAGCACCTTTTTTAACTAAATTCATTTTACATTCACCTTCTTTTCGTTATTTAATTGCACCTTTTGTTAACCCTTGTTGTAATTGCTTTTGCCCTACAAATAGTAAAATTAATGTTGGAATTACAATAACCGTAACACCTGCCATTACGCTTCCCCAATCAGTTGCAACTTCTTGAGACTGAAGCTGCTTCACACCAATTTGGACTGTTCTTACCTTTTCATCAGTGGTCACTAAAAGTGGCCATAAGTACATATTCCATGTTGTTAAAAAACTATATACGCCAAGCGTAATAAAACTCGTTTTACAATACGGAATTACAACGCTGAACAAAAATCTTACATTTCCAATCCCTTCAATAAAAGCAGCTTCTTTCAGTTCATTCGGAAGTGTCATAAAATGTTGGCGTAACAAGAAAATACCGAAAGCTGTTGCAAAAAACGGCACTGTCATCCCAGCGAAACTATTGATCCAGCCAAAGTTTTGAATCGTTAAAAAGTTAGGTACCATCGTCGCTTCCCACGGAATAAGCATCGTTGAAATAAACAGGAAAAAAATAAGATTTCTTCCCTTAAACTGAAGAAAGACGAAAGCATACGCCGCTAAGCTTGACACGATAAGTTGTCCAATCATAACAACTGTCGATACAACTAAGCTGTTATATAAATATGTAAAAAGTGGTACTTTCTGAAAAATATTAATGAAATTATCAAAAGTAAATTGAGTTGGAAATATCCTTCTCATTTGAATATCGTCTGGTGTCATAAAGCTTATTAAAAACGCATACAGCACAGGAAAAAATACCATTACTGCACTAATTATGAGCAGCATGTATAGCAGGAAATTTTGTTTCCACTGTTTAACGATCATTTATAATGCACCTTTCTCTCAGCAAACTTAAATTGAAGTAATGTAGCAATGAAAATGAAAACAAATAGTACCATCGCTTGTGCACTTGCTGTCCCAAATTGATGATTCACAAATGCCTCTTTATAAATCGAATATACAATTAAATTTGTTGCATCATTCGGTCCACCGTGCGTTAAAATATCAATCTGTCCAAAGCTTTGGAACGCACTAATTAACGTTACTGTCACGATAAAGAATAAAGTTGGTGATAACATCGGTAATGTAACACGACGAAGCTTATATAAATAGCTAGCACCATCTATAGATGCACTCTCATATAAAGACGTATCAATGTTTTGTAAACCACCTAATATAACTAAAAATGCAAATCCTGTATTCACCCAAACCGTTGTAACTGATACAGAGAATAGTGCCCAGTCCGGACTCGTTAACCATGCAATTGCAGGAAGATTCATAGAAGCTAATATATTATTGAATAACCCGACACTTGGATGAAATAAAAATAACCAAATCACTGCACTAGCAGCTACTGATATTCCCATTGTGGAAGAAAATAACACACGGAATACCCCAATACCTCTTACTTTTCCATTTGCAATCAATGCAAGAAATAAAGCGAGTATAATACTCGTAGGCACTGTATATACAACAAATAATAAAGTTGACTTTATGCTTTTGTAGAAAGCAGGATCAGAAAATAAGTATTGATAATTTTCTAAGCCAACGAAAAGATTAGCTTCTCCGTGTATATCTGTTAAATAAAAGCTATAGTAAATCGTCCTAAATAATGGATAAAAAAGAAAAATCGAGAACAATAAAATAGATGGCGCTAAAAATAATAATCCTATTCTTAAATCTTTCGTTCTACTCCATAAATTCTTCTTTTTTGCCACCTTTGCTTGGGCTGGTAACTTGCCTACTTCAATCATTATTTCGCCACCATTTTCAACTCTTCTTCAGCTACCACTTTTAATCGTTCATTCGTATTTTGATGAAAGAAGCATAACTTATCTTGTGAGAATAATAATTTTACTTTGTCACCTTTGTTCAGGATTAGCTGTCCAATGACTTTTGCACTCCAAGTTGTTCCATTTATTGCGAAGTTTAATATAGATTCGTTGCCTAATACTTCTACAGATTGCAATGTAACTTCTTGTCCTTCCTCAGACAGGGCAATATGCTCAGGACGCATGCCTATGCGAATTATTCCTTCTGGTAATTGCTTTAACTGTCCAATAGATAACGGAATTTGCAATTGCCCTATATGTAATACACCTTTTTCTTTGTTTACTTCTCCATCATTTATATTCATCGAAGGAGACCCTATAAAACTTGCAACAAATTCATTTGCTGGTTCGTTATAGATGTCAAGCGGTGTTCCAACTTGCTGTATGCTTCCTTTATTTAAAACCATGATGCGATCTCCCATAGTCATCGCCTCTATTTGATCATGAGTAACGTAAATCATTGTAATTCCTAAACGCTGCTGAATTTCTCTAATTTCAATTCTCATTTGCGCACGTAATTTCGCGTCTAAATTCGAAAGTGGTTCATCCATTAAACAAATCGGTGCTTGGCTCACAATCGCTCTAGCAAGCGCAACACGCTGTCTTTGTCCACCTGATAATTGACCTGGTTTCATTTTCACATACTCTTTCAGCCCTACCATTTCAATAGCTTCCATTAATCTCTTTTGCCGCTCTTCTTTTTGTACTTTCCTTACCTTAAGTCCAAATAAAATATTTTCTTCTACAGATAAGTGTGGGTATAGTGCATAATTTTGAAATACCATTGATAGATTACGATCTTTCGGCTCTAAATCATTTGCAACACGTTCATTAATAATTAAATCCCCTGAAGAAATTTCTTCTAGGCCAGCGATCATTCGTAATAATGTGCTTTTCCCACATCCTGAAGGCCCAACTAAAACAAAAAACTCACCCTTTTTAATGTGAACCGATACCCCCTTAACCGCTGTCTCTTCTGCATTTTTATATACCTTTGAAACATTTTTCAATTCAATCACAAAGTTGCACTCCTTTTTTCTTCTTGTATCCATACTTCATAATGACTCGTTGAAATTGCACTTGCGCCTGCACGAATAGCAATTTCCGCATCTTCTCGTGTTTGAATCAGTCCGCCTGCAATGATAGGAAATTCTATTTCCTCCGCTAACTGCTTAATAATGGAAGGCATAATACCAGGCATAATCTCTACTGCATTCGGTTTAGTCGTTTTACAATTTTCAATTGATTTTGTAAGAGATAAAGTATCGACAATAAAAATACGTTGGATCGTTTTTAATCCAATTTTATTGGCATTTCGAATTGTCGATCCTTTTGTTGAAATAATACCTTGTGCTCCGATAACGTCTTGAATATACAAAAGTGCTTCCTCTGTATTCGTATTTAAACCTTGTATAAAATCACAATGAAGAAAGACATCATGTCCATGTTTCTGTAATTCATATACACGCTCTGGTAACTCCAGCATTGAACCCGTCATAAGAAAAACTGTTTTCGGTAATTTTTTGTATGTGTTGTATCCTTTCCAATCCTTTATCATCGCAATATAAGGTTCTTTAAACATTCATTCCACCTAGCTTTTCTGTTTTTATCCAAACTAAAAACACCTACTTACATAGAACACCTTTCTCCTTATTTGAACTCTAGGGAATAGAGCACACCTAAGAAAGTGGCACGTTATATGTAAGCGGGTGTTCTCAAATGTTCTCTACCCTAGTTATTTTGTTACCTTTACTATAGTATGCATTTATTAAGTCAGTTTTGATAGATTGTTAATTAGCTGTTAATCGAATGTTAATATTCACCATATTTTCTTAACATTAATCTAGATATACGAATAACCCCCAACAGCAAACAACTATCTTTAAAATTTAAGTAATATGCAAATTCATTCCATAGTTAATCAATTTTAGTTTTCTCGCAACTTCTTGTGAGGCATAATTATCCCAAGAAGTACTATAAAGTGAAATGCAGTTTTCTTCTTGTATTGATATCGCCCAGGCTGTAACAACATCAGTACCATACCCATTCCCTTGAAACTCCGCTAAAGTTTCCACACTCGCCTCAGCAGCTACAGGTGTACTCCTAGCACTGCAACATATAGAAACTACCTTTTCATTTTTTACAATTGCAAAGTAAGGTTGCCTCCACTCCATCTGTTCTATTAGATTAGGAAAATTTTCTCGCAAAAGCTCTTTATTCTTCTCTGTTATCTGTATTGTTCTAGTTGGCTTATGTAAATTATTAGAGAACATGAAAGCAGGGCCCATCCAAATATTTTTTACTGTTCTTTCTTCATTTAATACATGGATAATCTTTGCTATCTCTATATGATTTGAAGGTTCTCGAATTAATTTCTCAATCTTACCTACCGTTTCATCATCCAGATCACAATGATATCTCGTTATACTCCCTTCACGAGTTCTGCCAAGAAAACAGCGTGGTGCTTTCGGATTTCCTTGTTCATTTACATATTTCATTTTTCCTACTTAATTATGAACAAATAAAACCTCTACCTGAATTGCTATTAAATCAAGTTCTGAGAGCCTCATTTATATTCTCTTTAGTTACTCCATATACCATTCATAATCTATTTTTCATGCCCAAAACAAAAATCCCATTTACATACACATTACTGAATCCATCATACTCAATGACTTCTTCATTCTGTCTATCTAAATGGGATTATTTCATACTTGTTATTCTACCGGTTGCGGTTGTGGCTGTACTACTTCATTCGCTCCAGCTACCCTCAACATATTTGCAATATCTTTAAAACCTCTTTTTTCAGCATATTGCAGTGGCGTAATATTTTCCTTATTGGCCATATTTACATCTGCCCCGTGGTCAATAAGCATTTGAATTACTTTCTTATGATTTTCACTACCATTTCCTAATACAATTGCTTCTACTAAAGCTGTTCCACCACGAGCATTTTTATAATTGACATCAATATCTGTATGCTCTAACAATTCTTTTACGACCTCTACATGGCCACGCTCAGATGCAGAAATAAGTGCTGTTCCACCTGACTTAGTCGTTTCTTTCGTATTAACTCCTGCATTAATTAATACTTTTACAATATCCGTATAGCCTTCTCTACTCGCATAAAGAAGTGGATTACTTTGTTTCTCATCTTTAATTTCAATATTAGCACCTGCACCAATTAATGCTTTCACTGTCTCTACATGATTTTGGTACGTTGCTGCAAGGACAGGTGTTTCTCCGTTGTCACCTTCTACATTTATATTCGCTCCATCTTGGATCAACTTCATAGCTGTTTCTGTATCTCCAAGAGTGGCAGAAAGTAGCAACTGTTTGTCCATTAAATTTATACTTTTTTCTTCTTTAGATTCTTCCTGTTCTTTATGCTTCTCTTTTTTCTTTTCATTTTTCACATGAACCGGTTTCGATTCTGGCTCTTCTTGCTTATCGCAAGCTACTACCGTCATTAAAAGTCCTAATAACATACATAATAAAATTTTTTGTTTTCTCACAACTACAGCTCCTATGAAAGATAATGTTTTCTTAACCATTCCTCCATCACATACAATAACTCTTCTTGAGTACATTTATCCATAAGCCCTTTATATTCCTTCTTTAATCGGATTATCTTAAACTTATACTATGTTTCTCAACCTATTGGCATGATACGCCTGCTGGCCTCATCATTAACATTATGAAGCAATTAGTTTAGCACGATTTTACCGCATTTGTATACATTTCTAAAAAGTACATAGATGATTGCTTTAGGTCACTACATTCCATTGTAACCGTTCTTCTAAAAATTTTACACCTTTTCTATATTTGCACCTGAATAATACTAGAAAAAGACAACTATGCAGTTGTCTTTTTCTAGTATTAATGATGCCCACCGTGATTTCCCTTTTTCGTGTTCCCCATCATTTCTTTATTCATTTCCCATTTATGCTCTGCTAGCTCTTTATACGAGAGAACTTTCCCCTTATAGTTAGATACAAAGCTCTCTGCATCTTTTTTGTTTTTAAATGAAATGACATTATAAGCCATTGGTGTTGTAATTGTTTTATCATATACATAAGTAGCGTCTTCTAACGAAACCCAATCTTTCGAATCATAATCTCGAACAAATTTTTCTTTCGTCTTTTCACCTGGATTAATCTCCATCCATTTATACATACAACCGATATCATCAAACTTTAATGCTTTTCCATTTTCTAAAATGATTTCTGTTGCAAATTGATTATCCATTACCCCAATTTGGCAAATATCACACTTATCATGCTTCTCATCAATTGCCACAGCCTCCGCTTGTTTCTTACCACATCCTACAATTGTAAAGACAAAGAATAAGCATATAGCAAGCATCACATACTTTGTTCTCATTGTATTTCCTCCCTAACCGTATCTTCTACAAGGAGCATATCAAAAACTTGTGTGCGATTTGTGAAAAAATGATGTGTCTTTTGTAATATATGGAACAAAAAAGATGTGTAGTCCTCTCTACACACCTCTCATCATTCACAACCTGTAATTACTAAATCATCTTCTATTTTAATTAATAATGTATCTGTATGAATTTGCTGCCCAACAACTACATTTACTAATCTTATATTTCCACTGATGCCGACTGCAACCTTTTCAAGTTCACCGTTATTTTTTCGGATCATCATTAATTTTTCCCACTCATATACGTAAGAAGATTCATTAACAAAAATCTCTTCTACTTTTCCTTCATAAGAACTACAAATCTCTTCCATTCTTGTTTTCATATAAAATCTACTCCCTATTTCACACTTCAATATTGTCATCTTATTCTACCATTCTTATGGAGAGCAGCTTACTTTTTAAAAATTCAAATTAACTCCCGTGAACAAAATGACCAAAATAAAAATTATGCTTCTAATGATGTTATTTTTCAAATTATTTACCATTCAGATAGATGCTTTTATGATAAACAAAAAACCTTTTTCTGAATTTTTATTTTATTTTGAAAGCGCAATCATTTTTGAGGGGGAGATTACATGTTAGCACTACTTGGATTTGCAATGGTATTTGTCTTTATGTTTTTAATTATGACAAAACGTATGTCAGCACTAGTAGCATTAATATTAATTCCAATTACGTTCGCATTAATTGGAGGCTTTTATGCAAACATGGGACCTATGATGTTAGAGGGCATTCAAAAACTAGCACCTACTGGTATTATGCTTATGTTTGCTATTTTATATTTTGGAATTATGATTGATAGCGGTTTATTTGATCCTGTCATTAGTAGGATTTTGAAATTTGTAAAAGGAGATCCTTTAAAAATTGTTGTTGGTACAGCGATTCTTACAATTATCGTTTCATTAGATGGGGATGGAACGACAACGTATATGATTACTGTTTCCGCAATGTACCCACTATATAAACGCCTTGGAATGAATCCACTTATATTAGCTGGGGTTGTTATGTTAGGTGCAGGCGTGACAAATCTTACACCGTGGGGTGGACCGACAGCTCGTGTTATGAGTGCACTTGGACTAGACGCATCAGAGCTCTTTACACCACTTATACCAGGAATGATTGCTGGTGCACTTTGGGTAGTTTTCGTTGCTTACTATCTTGGAAAAAAAGAAAGAAAACGTTTAGGAATTATGGATATACAATATTTAAAACAAATGCAAACAACAGATGAGCAAGCTGCAACAGTAGAAGCTGCTGTTCATAAGCGCCCTAAACTTCTATGGATTAACTTTTTATTAACTGCTACCTTACTTGTCTGTCTTATACTAGAAGTTATGCCATTACCTGTTTTATTTACAATCGCTTTCGCTATTGCTGTTATGATTAACTATCCGAACTTAGAGCAACAGAAAGAGCGTATTGCTTCTCACGCAGGAAACGTATTAGCAGTTGTTTCTCTCGTATTTGCCGCTGGGATTTTCACCGGGATTTTATCAGGAACAAAAATGGTAGATGCAATGGCTAAAAGTGTAGTAACTCTTATACCAGACGCTCTTGGACCACAACTACCAATTATTACAGCCCTTCTTAGCATGCCATTCACATTTTTCATGTCCAATGATGCATTTTATTTCGGTGTACTACCTATTTTAACGAAAGCTGCTGCTACTTATGGAATTAGTGCGGCTGAAATGGGACGTGCTTCCTTACTCGGGCAACCTGTTCACTTATTAAGTCCTCTTGTCGCATCCACTTATTTATTAGTCGGCATGGCCAAAGTTGATTTTGGTGAACATCAACGCTTCACTTTATTGTGGGCAGTTGGAACGACAATGGTAATGTTGATTACTGGAATTTTAATTGGGGTTATTCCAATATAAAATAAAAAAACAGTAGCGGACATATATCCTCTACTGTTTTTTATTATGAAGGAATAAGAAAATATCTTCTTTCTGGTCTCCCAACACTCCCATATATAAGCTCCGCATGAACTTTCTTTCCTGATATTAAATATTCTAAATAACGCCTCGCTGTCGATCTGCTTACTCCGACCATTGAGCTTAGCACTTCCGCAGTAATACCTTCTTCATTCACTGTTAACATATGCTTTTTTATTTTTGCTAAAGTTAAGGGGTCTATACCTTTCGGGGCATATTCTATTTCATTTCCCTTTACGCCTCTTTGAGACCATAAATGTTCTATTTGTTCGATAGATAATTGGTTATTTTTCTTTAACTGCACAAGCTTTTTTTGGTAATTTTCCAAACTTGTTTTAAATCGATCAAACATAAGTGGCTTTACGATATAATCTGTTACTCCACCTCGCAGGGCGTGCCTCACTACATCTGTTTCCGATGCAGCTGTAATCATAATAATATCTGTATCATGTAAATTATGTCTAATATATGTGACAAGTTCCGTTCCTTGCATATCAGGTAAGTACACGTCTAATAAAACGAGCTGTGGCTTCACAAGATCTAGCCATTCTTTCGCTTGTTCCCCAGTCGTCGCTGTTCCAATTACTTTAAATCCCTCAATCTTTTCAGTAAAACGACGATGAATGTCTGCAATTCGAATATCATCTTCTACAATCAATACTTCAATCTCCTCACCCATTACAATTCGCCTCTCTCTTTTGGTAATGCAATAATAAACAATGCACCACCTAAATCCCCTTTTTCGATTGCGATACTTCCATTTAAATCTTCTACTAACTCTTTCACCTTTGCTAATCCATATCCTCGCTTCTCGCCTTCTTTCGTCGAGAAGCCTTTATAGAATATGCTAGTAATGACCTCATCATGAATCCCTTGTCCTGAGTCTTCCACTTCAATGACTATTTCTTCTCCGATATCAGTTACAAACATTCTTACTTTCTTATCATGTTCTTCATTTCTTTCAATCGCTTCAAATGCATTCGTAATTAAATTTCCTAAAATAGAAACGACATAATTACTCTCAATATGCGGGCTTAATTTGTCTAAGCTACTCTCTCTATCTAGCATAAAATCAATCTTCAACTCTCTTGCTCTATTATAAAATCCAATTAAAATCCCACCTAACCATGGATTTTGAATTCGTTTCATAATAAATTGAACAAAATCTTGATATACCGCTGTTTCCTTATGAATAAGCTCCAAAGCATCTTCATATAATTCTAGCTGGATAAGACCTGAAAGCGTATACAACAAATTGTTATATTCATGCGTTTGCGCTCGTAATGCCTCTGTATATTGCTTCGTCTGAGATAATTCTGCTGTTAACTGATCCATTTCAGATTTCAAACGTAAGCTCGATACAACGCCAGTTACTTTATTCTTTACTTTAATGGGTAGACGGTTCGCAATAACAGCCTGCCCTTTTATATTTAATTGGCGGTCAAACTGTTCTTCACCAGTTTGAAGTACATCTAATATCGTTGAATTAGGAATTATATCTAAAATAAATTCTCCAATAATATTTCGTTGTTCATCTAGCGAAAGAATATCATAGGCTGCTTGATTAACTAAACTAATTATGCCATGTTGATCAATGACAATAATCCCCTCACGTACAGATTGAATCACTGTACTATGCTCTTCATATAAAGATGAAATTTCTTCTGGCTCCATCCCAAACATCATTCTTTTTATACTGCCAGCTAAATATATAGAGCCGATTACTCCAATTAATAGACCTATTATTGTAATCCAAAACACACGCTTTCCATACACTTCTACCGCTCCATGAATATCATCCATTGAAAATCCAACAGATACCACACCAATGATTTCATTTTCCTGATTACGGATTGGAACTTTTCCGCGTAATGAAGGGCCTAATGATCCAGTTGCTTTCGAAACGTAAGATTTCCCTTCTAATAAAACTCCTTTGTTATCTCCGCCAACCATTGCTTCTCCTATTTTATCTTTCCTAGGATGTGCATAACGAATCCCTTCTTTATTTCCAACTACAATAAAATCAGCATCTGTATCAATTCGAATTTTTTCCGCAATCGGTTGAATAATAGAAGCTGGATTTTCTGTTTGAAAAGCTTCCTTGATTTCTGGTATAGCAGCAACTGTTTTCGCAACATGCAAAGCTCTTTTGCCAATTTGCTCTTCTACCGTTTCAGATAATATGTAATAAAATAAATAACTCGTTAGCATAAGTACAACAAGAATAAGTGTACTAATAGTTAATGTGATTCTCGGTTGGAGTTTTAATTTTTTAAATTTCAAAACCATTCCCCTAACATGATTAAAGATAGAATTTAAAGAATATACAGTCTCTTTAATTATACTTAATCATAACACGGTTACTCTATATTTCTTTCTTTTTCTCTTCATAAAAAAGAAACGAAGTAAAATTATTACCTCGTTTCTTAACAATCATTATTACACTTTAAACTTACCAATCATCTCCTGTAATTCTTCTGCCATTTGTGATAAATGAACTGCTGCTGCATTGATTTCATCTACTGAAGCTAATTGTTCTTCTGAAGAACCAGCAATATTTTGAACGCTTGCTGCATTTTCTTCAATCGTAGCTGCAATTTCATTAATTGATGCACTAACTTGTTTTGCATCTACTGTCATTTGCTTCGCTACTTCTACCATGTTATCAATTTGTACAACTGTATCATCTGTAGATTTCAATATTTCAGCAAAGCTTTGCTTCGTTTCATTTGCAACTACAAGCCCTGATTGTACTTCTGTCCCAACTAGCTTCATAGAACTTACCGTTTCCTTGATATCAAATTGGATTTCTTTCACTAGTTTTCCAATTTCCGTAGAAGACTGTCCTGATTGCTCAGCTAATTTTCGTACTTCATCTGCTACAATTGCAAATCCTCTTCCTTGCTCTCCAGCTCTCGCAGCCTCAATTGCCGCATTTAACGCTAATAAATTTGTCTGCTCTGCAATATGTTGAATCACCTCAAGGATTGCTCCAATTTGTTTTGATTTATCATCTAACAAAACAATAACTTTATCTGATTGTGAAACAGACTCATGGATTAATTGCATTTGATTCACAGTTTGTTCAACTAACTTTCCACCATCTTCAGCCTTTTTCTTCGTATACATAGATGCTGTGGATACTAATGAAGAACTATCTGCAACACGCTGAATTCCTTCTGTAACTTCTTCTAATAATGTTGCACCTTCTTCAACTTCTTTCGTTTGTATTTCAGCCCCGCTCGACACTTGCTCTATTGCTTGTGTAATTTGTTCCGTCGCTTCACTTGTCTGCTTCATACTAGCTGTTAATTCTTCTGAAGATGCCGCCACGTGACTTGCTGAAGTATTTATATTAGAAATGACCTGATGTAATGATGTCGCCATCTCGTTAAAACTTTCTCCTAGCTGTCCAATTTCATCTTTAGAATGAACTGTAATTGTTTCTGTTAAATCGCCTTCACTAATCTTTTTCGATGATATAACAAGTTGTTTTAACGGACTAATGATAGAAGCAATTATGAAGTAAATTAAAATCCCACCAATTATTAATGAAATACCAATAACAGTTAGCGTTTTATAGAAAATAGGATTAGCTGCTTCAATAATTTCTTTTGAAGGCATAATTCCTGCTATTTTCCATCCAGTCTGCTTATTTGTTATAAAGGTAATATTGCGATCATCACCATCGAGTTTGAATTTAAAATCACCTGTTTCCTGTTTGTACAATTCCTTCTCCAGTTTTTCTTCTATTTTGTCACCCGGTTTCATCGTCGGATGTGCTATTACATGTTTAGATTGGTCGAAGATTGCTACATATCCTTTTTTGCCGATATTGACCATTTTTGAAGTATTTACAATATCATTAATAATTAAATCAATACCGAGAACACCGCTCTTATCCTCATTTTGTTTTGCTATTGTAATAACAATATTCCCTGTTGTACTTGACTTATATGGGGCTGTGATAACCACTTCTCCGCTTTTTTTCGCTGCTTCTTTATACCAATCTCTTTCGGTAGGATTATACCCATCTGGCATTTGAATAGACGGTGATTGAATAAATTGTCCCGTACTAGCCCCCGTATAAATTGCTTCTATTTCTGGATGTAATTTATTATATTCTTCTAATTTATTTTGCACATTTTGAAGCTGATCAGTTCCGTAACTTACTCCGTTAAATAACTTTGTAAAATATACTGCGTCTACCTTTTTACTGTCTATCTCTTTATTAATAACATTATTTAAAATCTTTACGTTATCTTCCGCTGATTGTAAAATTGTTTCGTTAAAATTTGTCTTCGCTTGTTGATAAGGCGTCCAACCAATTACAATACTTGGAAGAACTAAAATGATAACAAATGACACAAGTAACTTTGCTTTTAAACTACTTCTCCTTAATTTCCCTTGAAGCATATTTCTACCCCTCCATACCGTTTTAAATGTAATTACCTTACATTTAATTTCTTTATATAAATTATACGATTAAAATGTATCAACTCTTTATCTCTTTTTCTATTAAAGAATTAATACATACCTTTTTCATTCTATATAAATTAAATAATTAAAACAATATATTAAAATGTAAATTATTCGAACAATTCACAGAAGAACCTCTAGTATCTCACTTACTAGAGGTTCCACCCACTATACTATTCTTTATCTTTTGCTACTTCTTTTTTCTCATTTTCTGCTACTGATACAACAGGTTTATCGTTTGATAATTGTTGTACTGCTCCTTTTCCAGCAAATCCTTCTAATAACTCTTTTAAATCAATGCCAGAAGAAGCTTTTAATGTTTCTTGCATCGTTGCCATTAAATCAGTCGCATAACCTGCAACTTTTCCGGCGCCGCTATTTTTACCACCGCCGCCTGTATCGACAACTGTAATTTTATCAATGTTGCTAAGTGGACTGGCAACTTCCTTCGCATAACTTGGAAGCATTTTAAGTACCATATCCATAATTGCCGCTTGGCCATATAACTCAAATGCCTCTGCAATTTTTTGTTTCGCTTCTGCTTCTGCTAAACCTTTTAACCTAATAACATCTGCTTCCGCCGTACCTTGTGCTTTTTGTACTTCCGCTTTTGCTTGACCTTGCGCTTTTTCGATTTCCGCCTTCGCTAAACCTTCCACGCGTACTTCTTCCGCACGTGCTCTCGCTTCAGCTTCAATCTTATATTGATCCGCATCTGCCTTTTTCATTTGTTTTACTTTTTCTGCTTCCGCTGATTGCTCAACAGCATAGCGATCTGCATCTGCTTTTTTCTTTACTTCTGCATCGTATTGCTTTTCACGACGCGCAATCTCTTTTTCTTCTAATTCAATTTGTTTCTCACGCTCAATGATTTTAACGCGCATTTGCTCTTCTGTAACACCTTGTTGTGCTTTCGCCTGTTGTAATTCGTAAGAAAGATCTGCATCTGCACGAGCTTGTTCTTGCTCTCTCTTATAAGATTGTACTTTTAATTCTTTATGTTTTTCAGCTTCAGCGATTTGGGCATCACGTTGGTATTCAGCCTCTTTCGCTTCTTTCTCAGCACGAGCTTTTTCAATACGCGCTTCCTTTTCACGCTCTGCATTTGCAATTGTTGCATCACGCTTAACCGTCGCAATTTGCGGCTGACCAAGTGCATCTAAGTAACCGTTCTTATCCATAATTTCTTTAATTGTAAAGGAAACGATACGAAGACCCATTTTCTTTAAATCTGTAGAAGCTACTTCATGCACCTTTTGAGCAAATTGCTCTCTATTACTATACGCATCTTCTACTGTCATAGAAGATAAAATCGCACGTAAATGGCCTTCTAAAACTTCTTTCGCTTCTACTTTTAACTCTTCTGTTTCTTTTCCTAAATATTGCTCAGCTGCTGTCGATACTTCTTCAATTGTAGAACCTACTTTAATAATAGAAACACCATTTACTGTAACTGGAACACCTTGCTTCGTATACGTATCGCGTGTGCCCACTTCTAACTTGTAATTTAGTAAGCTTAAAGGTTCTGCTCTTTGCATGATTGGCACTACGAATGTACCGCCACCGCGAATAATCTTAATCTTCTTTCCATCATCAGTGGTAACTACATTTTTCCCACCACCAAGCCAGTTCCCTGTAACAATTAACGCTTCATCTGGTCCAACTGTTCGATACTTCGTAATGAATACTAAAATGAGTAGAATTAAAATTGCGAGTAAAACTCCACCAATAATTAATGGAATCGTCATGTGAATTCCCCCTTATAATTTTGGTTTTTTTAAAGAATAAGCGATGTTTTGTACAAGCAAAACACCATCTTGGACTCCCTCAATAATAACTTCAGTTCCTTGTGAAATATCTTTTTTCCCAATTGTTTTAGCTGGAATTGCATTACTTCCAAATTGAGAGGATATTAATACTTCACCAAATCCTTCTGTAGGAATTGTCGTAATGACTTCTCCCTTGCAACCAATGAATTCATCCATACGTTGCACAGTATTTTGTTCTGCTTCTGCAATCGGTTTTAAAATTAATATTTTCATTATGAATACACCAATAAAGGATATAGCAAATGCAGCCACGAAAATAAGAATACTATTAAAGGAAAATAAATATTCTCCTATATAACTAAGTCCACATAACATAGCGAAAAAACTAAGTAATAAAGTAACAACGGATACAGATCCGCCTCCAAAACTAAATATGGATTCAAATATATCCCCAAAAAAGATATAAATCACAGTGAGTATAGTAGCAATAATAAATCCGTATAAATAAATTGTCTCAAGTGGATAACCAAACAAAACCATTTCTTATCCCCCTCTCTTAAACAATCCCTTTTTTGTTATGTGTATGCCCCACCTCTTTCAAAGATTATTGTTCTTAATTTTCAGTTATTTAAATTTTAAAGAAAAGCCTGTAAGACAGGCCCCCTAAAAAAGAACAGGAGGAGCCTATTGTGACAGGCTCCTCCTAGTAAATAACCGATATATTATATATCTATATAATATACTATTTTCCACAAAAAGTAAAGTTAAACATACATTGGAAAAGCACTTATTTTACTGATAATTTGTAAGTTCCATCGCCATTATCATATTTATATACATACAAGTAATATTCACCTGGTTTTGCATTAAAGTTTGCCTCTATATGATTGCCATTTGCTTGACCGTAAGCAGCATAATTTTGCATATCTGATTCATGGTGAAGTACCCATGTCATCCCGATTCCATACTCATTTAAAACGGAAATATCTATATCTTTCGCTGATGCTACATTAAATGTATAAACATCAGTGTGATCCCCGCCGATAAGGCTACCTTTTATCGTACTATTTAGCCCGATACGATTTGCTTCCTCTGGACGATTATTTGGTTCTGATTCTGTTAAACTTCCACCTTTAATCGTAACAGTTGTTTCGCTTTTGCTCTCTTTCCCTTTATCATCTTTTACTATTAACGCTACTTTATATGAACCTTCTCTTTCATATACATGTACTGGATTTACTTCTGTACTTGTTCTTCCATCTCCAAAATCCCATAAATATGAAACGATTTTTCCATCTTCATCTTTTGAGCCGTCACTTTTAAATTGAATACCTTCTTTTACAAGTCCATTATAAGGGCCATTTATATTAACCGTTGGAGCTTTATTTTCTCCGTCATCTTTTGCGATACCGTGGAAGACTACATCATATTCAAATTCATTTGAGCTATTTACACGATAATTGACGAAATATGCTGTAACAGTTTTGTAGCCACTCCATTCTTTTTGCGCAAGTTGTTCCAAAACTTCATTTACTTTCTTACTCATTGCGTTCCAATCTTCTGACTCACCTTTTGTTACACTACCTGTATACGTACCTTCTAATCTAAATGTATTAAAGAATTGGGAGCTATGTTTTGTCATTTTTGCATCTTTCATCGGCAACGTTTCAGTCATTTCTTTCTCTACTGCTGTTAATGATTTTGGGGCATGTTCAGCTAAATAATCATCCGCTACTGCCGGTACATTATATTTATCTTGATTATCGATTAGCTGCTGCATATACTCTTGATACTCTTTATTTAACTTAAGATCTTTACTTAGATTTTCACGATATGCATCATAATTTTTCACGTCATTCGCACGAATCAAATCTTGAATTTTATCAAATGTTTCAAACTGATGCGTATATAAGTAAGACTGCAATGCGAACGAGTAATTATAGAAATCCCAAGAACCGTATTTAGCAAATAATGTACGCTCTGCTGTATAACGACTTGCAGGATCAGATGATAATCCACTAATGATGCTCTTTCTCGGTACTACATTATTTGTTCGAGTAGACCCTGCGAAAAACTCTGCATTTCCTTCTTGGAACCAAGTTAACCTTTCATTTTGATACATATCTCCTCTTCCAAATAAACCAGGAACTTCATATCTCCCTTGCAGATAATGAGTAAATTCATGACGGAATAACTCTTCTAAACTATAAATGCTTTGTTCTGGCGTGCGTTCATATGTAAAGAATGTTCCTGTTTCTTCAATATAAATTCCACCGTTGTTCGTTTCATATCCATACAGTTGTCTATTTAATTGGTACTCTTCTGGACTGTTATAAATTACGATCGTTAATATATCATCTGCATTTCCCGGCTCTAACGCTTTATCATTCCCAATTACACGATGATACTGCGCTTTTACTTCCTTTGCAGCCCAGTATAGTCTCTTAATTTTTTCTTCCGATACTTTATCTCCTGTTTTAAATACGATAGATCCATCATCAAATGTATACGTTTTTGGTAAGTACTGCTCTTTTCCTTCTTTACGTATTTTCTCTAAATCTACTGTATTTCCGCTATAATCTTTTCCGTTATAATTTGTTGTAATTTGTTCTACTGCGACAAAATACGGTTCCCTTAAACGTGGATACATATGCATTGCCTGTGTCACAACTTCTAATCCTTTATTTGGATTGCTATGAAACTTCCCGAAACGACTCGCAAAGTAAATTCCATTATTAACGAGCCACTTATTTTCTGGTGTTACTTCATTTAGAAGAGCAATACGATTTATTTCATTAATAAACCCATCTACTTTTCCATACCACATCGTTTCATTCGCTTCTTTACGAGCCTCAATTAAGTAAGACTGTATATCATAGTCAATCCCTTGCATAATATCGTATATTGCTTGTCCCTTCATTCGATCATTTACATACGTATTAAAATTATCATTATATTGCTTTAAAATATTCGATGCGTATTGAACTGTTTCAACATCGCTTGACGCATTACTAATTAATTTACCGTATGCAGATACGACTGTATCTTGTTCAGCTGTACCAAGCTTAAAGTTTGGATTTTTTGCGATAGATTTTAAAGCAGGTAAACATTTGTCCTGGAAACTTCTTTCATTTAATTCACTTAATTCGTTATTATAAAATGCCAGATAAAAAGCTGAACGTAGCACTTCCGTAAACGTTTGAATTCCTTTTGAATCATCTTTCGTAAATGTACTACCCCGATGAGCTAATTCATCTATAACGACTTGCATTTTCCCTTTATCTTTATAAAAGGACTTTGCATCTTCATTAAACTGGAATAAGTCTGTAATTTGGTGCCACTTAATACTACCTAACGTTTCGACTAATTCTTGATCATTCATTTTGTTTAAATCAGCCATTGAATAGCTTTCTTTAACTTGCTTTACTGCCACTTTGTTCGGAATAGATGCTGGTCGTTGTGAAAAGTCTCCTACTTTTAACCGTTCTTGAAACGATAATGTTTCCTCCGCTTTAGAAACGTGTCCAATCTCATCTACTGGCTTTTCAATTCCTACTGGTTTCGAATGCAATACATTATATGGCACCTTTTCTTCTGCTGATGCATGAGTTTGAATTGCCCCCAGCGATAGAGCCATTGTACTAATGCTAAGCATTACTTTATTAATTTTTGATTTCTTGTTCATATCCTTGCCCCCTATTCAAATATTCCATTCACGAATTTAACATAAAATCTAGATATAACAATATAAAATGCAATATTTCATATTATTTCTTCTTACATTTTGTACATATCGTGAACAATCTCCCCACTATCTAGCCGCCAATAGTTATGAATCTTTAGCGATTAAACAGTCCTTTTACACGCGTTAAAAATCGAATTTTTTGACAATTAACCCTTTAATTGTTATGATTAATATAATTGTTAACTTTATTAAACAAGGGTGGGATTCTATGATAAAAAAAGAGAACAGTGTATTTTATATCTCCATCTTGCTAACAACATTATTCATCATATGGGGAATTACCCCGGCAAGTTGGATACAAGGCTATGATTTACAAAGCGTTACATCTTCCTTAAATTCATTTATCCTCAATAAATTTGGATGGTTTTACTCTCTACTTATGACCGCAATGATTATTTTAGCCGCTTATTTAGCATTTTCTAAGTACGGTTCTATTCGTCTTGGTAAAGATGGAGAAAAACCAAAGTATAGTTATCCATCTTGGCTATCCATGTTATTTGGGGCAGGAATGGGAATTGGACTCCTCTTTTATGGAATCGCTGAACCGATTTCACACTTTACAGATCCACTAACAGGAAAAGCAGGTACAGAGGAAAGCGCCAAGCTCGCTATGCAATATTCATTTTTCCACTGGGGTCTCTTTCCATGGTCACTATACGCAATGGTTGCTTTAACAATTGCATATTTCACATTCCGCAAACAAAAAGGTAGCACAATTGGGGCTACAGTTACTCCATTATTTAATCGATCGAAAAATTCTCCTATCGGAAAAACAGTCGATATTTTAGCTGTTTTAGCCACAGTATTCGGTATTGTACCATCTGTTGGGATTGGTGCTCAACAAATCGCCGGAGGATTAAGCTATTTATTCCCTTCTATTCATAACACTTTATTTACACAGCTCATACTTATCGCCATCTTCGCTGTTTTATATTTAACAAGTGCACAAACTGGCTTAGATCGTGGGATTAAATATTTGAGTAACTTAAATTTCTCTCTTGCAGGTATTTTACTCATTTCCTTTTTACTTTTAGGACCAACTGTATTTATTATGAAATATTTCACATCTACACTCGGTTCTTATATTGGAGCTTTACCTAGTATGGGATTAAATTTAGGAGCATTTAATGAAAAATCTTCTTCTTGGATTGAAAACTGGACTATTTTCTATTGGGGATGGTGGATCTCTTGGTCTCCATTCGTCGGTACATTCATCGCCCGTATTTCTAAAGGACGCACAATAAAAGAATTTATTTTTGGAGTTGTATTAGTCCCAACTCTCATCTGCACATTTTGGTTTGCAGTATTTGGCGGTACCGCTATCCATATGGAAATGTTCCAATCGCTTGGTATAGCTGATGAAATCGCAAAAAATGGTACAGAGATTGGATTATTTGCTGTTATTTCACATCTACCGTTCTCTACATTTTTAACAATTATCGGGTTAATTTTAGTAGCCACATTTTTCGTTACTTCTGCTGACTCGGCAACATTTGTCGTTTCTATGCAAACGAGTAACGGAAGCTTATCACCAAAAAATAGTTTAAAACTTATATGGGGATTAACAATCGCGATCATCGCAGCTATTTTATTACAAGCTGGAGGATTAAATGCACTGCAAATTGCAGCGATCATCGCAGCACTACCATTTTCTATCGTAGTCGTCCTTATGGTTACTTCACTCTTTAAAGAGCTACGAAAAGAAGATATTAATTCGCAAACGAAAGAAGTTCCGAAAAAAATAAAAAAAGTTATGTAACAATTAGCGCCTCAAATTACTTCTAAATCTGTGATGAATGCGGAAAAAAGTAAATGAATAAAACCCATTCATATGAAATATCATTTTCATATGAATGGGTTTTTACTCTATTATATAGTGTTGTAAACATGCCTTCTCTTCAAAACCTACTTTCTTGTACAACTTCATCGCACGATCATTATTCGTATTCAAACATAGTTCTATCTCTCTCATCCCTTGGAACGAGAAAATATATTGAATTGCAGCTTGTAATAACCGCTCTCCGACACCTTTTCCATTTATCTCCTTCTAAAAAAGACATCACCATAAGCATATTTCAAAATGAAATCGCCATGATAATGTCTTCTCAAAAACTCATATAATCATCTTACGTTATAATAAGATAAAACGTTTTTTTATTTCTTAAATAATCTCTTTCTAAATACAAACATACTCATCGCTGAAAGAACTAACGCTATGCCTGAAAGTAATGTTGATGTATTCTCTTGTCCACCTGTTGCTCCTAATGATTTCTTACTTTCTTCTTGCTTATTAACAACTGGTTTATTTTCTTTCACAACTTGATTATTCACGTTTTGTTCTTGGACTACTGTGGATTGATTTACTGCGTCTTTTGAACCTTCAATTTCTTTTCCTGTTCCTTTTATCTCAGCTTTCGCCTCTTCAACTCCTGTTGTTGGCTCGTCCACTTCTTCTTTTACCTCTTCAACTTCTTTTATTGGCTCTTTTACTTCCTCTTGCTCTTCTTCAACTTCTTTTATCGTTTCTTTCACTTCTTCTTTTGTTTCTTCAACTTCTTTTTCCGGCTCTTTTACTTCTTCTTTCGGTATTAATTTTTCTACTATATTCTGCATGACGATGCCACTATATAATATGCCCGTCTCATAATGATCTGCATCCAAGTCAAATTCATATATTTTTTCTCCTAGAGTACTCCAAATGATTCCCTCATCAGTAAGCATTCCACCTGCACTCTTTAACGTAATCTTTTCAATTCGTTCCCCTTCTAAATCATATACAGGTATCTTCACTTCTTTATTTATTTCTGCATCATCCAAAATGACCTTTTGCCTTCTAACATCAATTGTTCCCCACTGGCCTAATTGTATTAACGGCCTTACATCACGAATCTCATTCCCAGCTAGATTTAAGCTAAATAGGTTTAGCATGGAACCAATAACCGTTACATCTTTAATATGATTGTCTTCAAGATTTAACCACTGTAAATTTTCCAATGAAGATAGTGGTGTTATATCTTCAATTTGATTATGAGATACATTCACATTATTCAATTGTTTCAAGTTTGAGATGAACTCAATATTTTTCAGGCCTACTCCTTCTAAAGTGAGATTTTCTAAGTTCGTCATGTACTCTAAACCTGTTATATCTTTTATCTCATTTCCTTTTTCTTTAAGGATCTCTAATTTTTTAATCTGTAATAAATCTTCTTTGGTGATGGGAGTGTTTAAATTCTCTCTACCTAAATTCTCTTTATTAATATGTTGTTGTAAAGTTTTATCGAGAATTACATTTTCCTTTTGTTCATTATCCTCTTTTATTTCATCTAACCTTTCAACAACATTTTGAATTACTATTCCATTAAACTTAATACGATTTTCTTCTGGCTTTATATCTAATATAAATTCGTATGTTTTTTCACCGGTAGTACTCCATTTAACAGAACCATTATTAACTATTCCATCTCCATTCTTTAATTGAATAGTATCGAGTGGCTCTCCTTGTAAATTATAGATAGGTATTTTAACTTCCTTATCTTTTTCTACATCATCTAAAAAGATTTTTTGTCTTTGAACGTCAATGTACATTCTTTTTCCTAACTCTTGAACCGGTCTAACATCACGAATTTCATTTGACGCTAGCTTTAAATCATATAAACCTGTTAATTGACTAAGTGGTGTTATATCTGAAATATAGTTTTCTTCTAAATTAAGTGATTGTACAGTAGACATTCTTGATAAAGGTTCGATGTTTTCTAATTCATTTTTAGAAAGGTCTAACTCTACTAATTTTTTCATTGGTGTAATATGTTCAATATTAGTAAGTCCATTGTTACTTAAAGATAAACTCTTCACATTCTTCAGTTGCTCAATCCCAGCAAGATTAGCATTACTAATTTGATTATTTGCTACAGTCAAAGTCCTTAAAGATTTCGCTGTAAATAATGGTTTAATATCTTTTATATAATTACTATTTAAATCTAGCAATTTAATCTTCTTCATTTGACTTAGTGGGCTTAAATCTGAAATTTTATTATTTCTCAAGCTTAAACTCTCAATATGTTCTAACTCAGCCAAAGGTCCAATATCTTCAAGTTCGCCATAGGTTATACTTAATGATTTCAATTGCCTCAAATTCGAGATAAATTTTATATTTTCTAACTTAACTTCTTCCAACGTTAAGTTTTCTAAGTTCTTCATATATTCTAGACCGCTTACGTCTTTTATTCCTTTACTTTTGGCTTCAACGACTATTAAAGATTTAACTTTTAATAAATCTTCCTTAGTTATTGGGGTATCTAAATTTTCTCTATTCAAGTTATATTTATTAATATGCTTTTGTAATTGCTTATCTAATACTACATTTCCGTTTTTATCTTGTTGATCCAATTTATCCTCTTCATTTTCCTTTTGTTCTTCTGGAACATTATTTTCTAAATTTAATGTGTTTACTTCAAACTGTACTTGATACTTATTGTCATAAGCCATTGTCGGAATATAAATATGCATCTGCATATTATATCTCTTCCCTAATTCCCCTACTTCAAACTGAATCACTTTCGTTCCATTTTTCTTTTTATCTTCTGATATTACTTTCACATCATGAAACACACCTGGAGTATGTATATCCTCTGTTTTCAAGTATTGAAAGAAATCACTATCACTTAACGTTGCTGTTACAATTTTCTTTCCGTTCTCAACTGTTAATTTCGGATTTTTTATATAAACAGCTGCCATAGACTCTTCATTTGTTTTATCTTTATACGCTTTAATAACAGCGTCATATGTACCATCTTCTAAACCTTGTCCCGTTTTATTCGCCTCAATTGCTACTGCCGCTAAAGCAGGTGTTGAATAAACAGCAAACGGAAGTGATAACGTCGCCTCTATAATCATTGCATTTATATGTTTTCTTTTATTTCTTTTCAACTTGACATCTCCTCCAAAATATATAAATTAAAATGTAATCATTTCTCGAATAAATGATAATGATTTTCATTATCATTATCAACTAAAAAAATAAAAAGTTTACAAAAAATAACCCCTCAAAAAGGGGTTATGCCATTTTCTCTCCTGATTCTTCTTTAAAGAAGCTCTTCATCGCATGAAATACGTCTGCTTTTTGCTTTAAAATATAATATCTGAAGTTTTCATCTTTAATATTTTTATAGGCTGACATGAGGGTACTGTGGCGGTTGTACTGATTCACTTCCCCATATCCAAACATATTACACTTCTTCATTAATTCTTCAACAAGTTTTACACATCTAGCATTATCTGATGTTAAATTATCACCGTCTGAAAAATGGAATGGATAAATATTATAGCGGTCTGGTGAGTATTTATTATCAATTAGCTCGAGTGCTTTTTTGTATACAGAAGAACAAATTGTTCCACCACTTTCTCCTTTTGAGAAAAACTCTTCTTCTGGAACTACTTTTGCCTCTGTATGATGGGCAATAAATTCAATATCTACTGTTTCATACTTTGTACGTAGAAATCTCGTCATCCAGAAAAAGAAGCTCCGTGCCATATATTTCTCCCATATTCCCATCGATCCACTCGTATCCATCATCGCTAATACAACAGCTTTTGAATCTGGCTTTAATACTTCATTCCAAGTACGGAACTTTAAATCTTCTTGATGAATTGGATGAAAAGATGCTTTACCACGCATCGCATTTCGTTTATATGCGGATATCATCGTTCTTTTCTTATCGATGTTGCCCAATAATCCCGTTTTTCTAATATCATTAAATTCAACATGTTCAATCTTGTTTTCATCCATTTCTTTTCTCTTTAAATTAGGTAATTCTAATTCTTTGAAAAATGCTTGCTCTAATTCCAAAATAGAGACTTCAGCTTCATAATAATCTTCTCCAGCCGCATCCCCTGCTCCTTGCCCTTTTCCTGGTCCTTTTTGCTTTTGACCACCTGATCCATCTCTCGCAACGACATCACCAACTTTGCTGTCACCATTTCCTTGCCCAACGTGTTTGTTTTTATCATAATTGTACCTAATCTTATATTCATCTAAAGAACGAATCGGTATTTTTACAACGTCCTTACCATTAGACATAACAATGCTTTCTTCTGTTACAAGATCGGGTAAATTATTCTTAATTGCCTCTTGTACTTTCTCTTGATGGCGTTGTTGGTCGTCATATCCTTTGCGATGGAGGGACCAGTTTTCCTGTGAAATCGTATAATTTGGTTGGTTTTCTTCACCCATTTCTTTCCCTCCTTACTGTAATTGTATTCCTATATGAACAGCAAGCTAGAAATTTTGTTTTATACTGTACCAGCTAGAATGAAAGGTAACTGCCCATCGAAAATCATCCCATAAACATATATAACGTTTTTCATATAATACTCCGAGCATCCTAAACAAAATTTTGCCACTCACATACTAGAAAAGAATCATTCAGCCTTTGATAAGAAAGAAACACAATGCATAGTTGCACACATTTACACTTTGCAACATATTGTATTGTGTTGGCTTTTTTCGTATGAATGGTTGGTTACTCTATCATATGCATATTGTAAAAATAATTGACAATAAATTCATAAAATTGCATCTTAATTTATTACATTTGGACAAGGTATGACACTTTACACATATGACTGGATAATAAAACGCTGTCCCGCAAAATACAAGAGACAGCGTTTTGTTATCAAACTATCGGTTTAGCAGACTACCTACATAGCGTAATAATTCATTTGCTGAAGAAGAATTATAGCCGTGCTCATCAATTAAACGTGCAACAACATCATTAATTTTCTTCAGCTGATTTTCGTCTGGTGTTTTCGTTGATGTTGTAATTTTCACTATATCTTTTAAATCAGCAAATAGCTTCTTCTGAATCGCTTCACGAAGACGTTCGTGCGAATTATAGTCGAAGCGTTTTCCTTTACGTGCATAAGCAGAGATGCGAATTAATATTTCTTCCCGGAATGCTTTTTTAGCATTTTCTGAAATTCCAATTTGCTCCTCAATCGAGCGCATTAACTTTTCATCTGGGCTCATTTCTTCACCTGTTAACGGATCACGTAATTTCGACTTATTGCAGTACGCCTCAACGTTGTCTAAGTAATTATCCATAAGTGTCTTAGCGGATTCTTCATACGAATAAACAAACGCTTTTTGTACTTCTTTTTTAGCAATTTCATCATATTCTTTTCTTGCTAATGAAATGAAGTTCATATAGCGCTCTCGGTCTTCATTACTAATCGATGGATGCTGATCCAATCCATCTTTTAAAGATCTAAGCACATCTAGAGCATTAATAGATGGTACCTCTTTTCGAATAATTGTAGAAGAAATGCGGTTAATAACGTAACGAGGATCAATACCTTTCATACCTTCATCTTGATATTCGCGTTGCAACTCCTCTACATCAATCGCATTATAACCTTCTACCGTTTCTCCATCATACAAACGCATCTTTTTAATTAAATCAATATCTGGACGCTTCGGATCTTTTAAACGAGTTAAAATCGTAAACATTGCTGCAACCCGAAGTGTATGCGGTGCAATGTGCACATCGGACACGTCACTTTCACGAATCATTTTTTCATAAATATGTTCTTCTTCACTCACTCGTAAATTATATGGAACTGGCATTACAATAATTCTTGAGTGTAAGGCTTCATTTTTCTTATTTGCTATGAAAGAGCGATACTCTGTTTCATTCGTATGCGCTACAATTAATTCATCTGCTGAAATAAGTGCAAATCTTCCCGCTTTAAAATTCCCTTCTTGCGTAAGCGATAATAAATGCCATAAAAACTTCTCGTCGCATTTTAACATCTCTTGGAATTCCATCATCCCACGGTTTGCCTTATTCAATTCTCCATCGAAGCGATACGCTCGTGGATCTGATTCTGAACCATATTCTGCAATTGTAGAAAAGTCCAAGCTACCTGTTAAATCTGCAATATCTTGTGATTTAGGATCAGAAGGGCTAAATGTACCAATACCAGTTCGGCGATCTTCAGAGAAGAAAATACGCTCCACAACTACATCTTCAATTCTCCCACCATATTCTTGCTCTAGGCGCATAACGTTGAGTGGTGATAAATTCCCTTCAATTCTTACTCCATACTCATCAAAGAAATCATCTCGTAAATGATGCGGAATTAAATGAAGTGGATCTTCATGCATTGGGCACCCTTTAATTGCAAAAATTGCTCCTCGATCTGTTCTTGAATATGTTTCTAATCCTCGTTTCAACATCGTAACTAATGTTGATTTACCTCCACTAACAGGACCCATTAATAATAAAATACGTTTTCTAACATCTAATCGTTTTGCAGACGGATGAAAATATTCCTCTACAAGACGTTCTAAAGCATCCTCTAACCCAAATAGCTGATTACTAAAGAAGTTATACTTTCTTCTACCATCAACTTCTTCAATTCCAGCATCTTTTATCATATTGTAAATGCGAGAGTGTGCTGTTTGAGCCACCCATGGTCTTTCCTTCACAAGCTCCAAATACTCCGCAAACGTACCTTCCCATTGTAAGCGTTCTTCTGCTTCTCGATGCTGTTCAATTTTTTTTAGAATATCCATTATAGCTCCTCCCCCATCTCCTTGTTCAATCAGATTATTATAAAAGGTATGCTAGGATGTCCTTAAACATTCTTTAAATCAAAATGAAATATACAGTAGTGTTATAAAATTCTCTCCAAAATTCAAAGAAAATTCTGTATAATATAGGTATTAAAGTTTTTACACCTCTATTCATTTTAAATAAATTCTTTTCTTCCAAGAACATTACATACATTTCGATTCATATTTCAGATTCGTAAACTGAAAAAATAGGAGGGATATTAGTATGAAATTATTATTAATTTTAGGTGTATCACTCACATTTCTTACAGCTATTTTTACATCTGGTTACAATGATAAACCCGGTACACATAAAAAGTGATGTGCTTCTTAGCACATCACTTTTTTTATCGATTATTTATAATACACATTTTCCACATCATATTTTGATAAAGGGCGGCTATAATAATAACCTTGTACAAACTTCACATTCTTTTCCTTCAAAAATTGTATTTGTTCCGCTTTTTCTACCCCTTCTGCAATTACATTCAATTCCAACGTATGAGCTAGATGAATAATTGCAGCCGTAATATTCGTATCGCGTTCATCTACATGTATACCTTCCATAAAAGAACGATCAATTTTCAAAGTATCAATTGGATACGTTTTTAAATAACTCAAAGATGAATACCCTGTACCAAAATCATCTAAATGAATCTTTAAATTTTGTTCTTTTAATTGTAGCAATACTCTTTTCGATATATCTTTATGTATAAGGGCTCCTTCTGTAACCTCTATCGCTAATAAATGAGCTGGTACATTGTACTTATGTAAAGCTCGTGTAATCATCTCTATTAATGTAATAGAGCGAAAATGCCTGGCTGAAATATTAACTGCAATTGGGACAACTTCATATCCTTTATTTAACCATTCGCGTATTTGTCGACATACTTCATTTACTACCCATTCATCAAGCTTAATAATAAATCCTGTTCTTTCTGCTAGCGGAATAAATTGATTGGGAGAGACAAATCCTAATTCTTTATTCTCCCACCTTATTAAAGCCTCCATACTAGCTATTTTTTTCGTTTCAATATTAATTTGCGGCTGATAATATAAGAAGAATTCATTTTTTTCTATAGCACGATGTAATTGGTTTTCTATTATAAATCTTTGTTCACGCTCACAATCTAACCCACTGCAATAAAAATGATAATGCCCTTTTCCTTTTTCTTTTGCTTTTTCCAAAGCAGCATCAACTCTTTGGAATAATATCTTTTCATCTTCTCCATCTGTTGGAGCCATTACAATTCCGATTGAAGCACTTAAATACACGTCCTCTTCTTCGATTACAAAATGTTCACTAATCCTTTTCAGTATGTTTTTGGAAACTCCCTCTACACGTTCTTTCGTTATATTTTCTATTAACATAACAAATTGATCATCGTGTTCTCTAAATAAGTGTATACCGGGTATTTGAAAACTGCTTAAACATTCTGTAACTTTTTGTAACACTTTATCTCCTTCTTTATGACCAAACGTATCATTAATAAGGTGAAATTCATCTAAATCTATAAAGATAAACGCAAAAGCTACCTTCTCATTTAAAAAATCATTTAACTTATTTGTACATGAAATTCTATTCATTAATCCTGTTAGCTGATCATAATAAGCTAAATATTCCGTTCTCATTTCATTTAATATTTGCTTTGTAACATCCCTTGTAACAATATATACTCCAACAATTTCACCATTTACAATAATCGGGATAGTTCTCAAGGAAATATAGAGCTCGTACCCTTCTTTATGAACATATTTCTTTGAAACAATTTGCTTTGCCCTTCCTTGCATGGCTTCTTTAAATATAATTTGAAAATCTTTTTCATATTCTTTATTAATAAATTCAAAAATAAACTTATTATTTAATTCTTCAAATCGGTATCCAAATATTTCATACGTTGCTGGATTTGCATATGTAATTCTTCCTATAGAATCTATAGATATGATGGAGTCATTATTATATTCTAGTAATGACTTAAACAGCATTTGTTTTTCCTCTATCTCCATCTTCTCCTCTATTTGAGCTGTGATATCCCTTGTAATACAAATAATAAACTGACATACTCCTTCTTCATCAAATACAGGATTAAGTGAAGATTCATAATGTAAATTACCAGTTGGTAAACTAACTACATCACAAAAGGTATGTGCTTTCGCTTCGCTCGCTACTTTTGCATATTGCACTTGCAATATTTCCGCCGTATCTTCCGGTAATACTTCTGCAAAAGTTTTTCCATAACATTCTTCACTTAGCTTCGCATAATCCATACCTAACTTATTTACATAAATATATGTAAATGTTTCATCATCAATAACTTTCACAATAAATACTAAATCTTGAATAGCATGTAATAATCCTCTTCTTATTAAATCCATATCTATCATACTTAAAAAGGTATTTTGATTACTATATTGTTCCTTCATATTTATCTCAACCCGTCTGATCTATTTTTATTCATATATCCCATTTTATATGAATATGTATCCTTTTTTAAATGTATGATTACATATTATTTTTATTTTTAGAAAAAAAGTCGCCATATGGCGACTTTTAATAAACAATTTCTAAATCTAATCCTGGATAATTTTGTTGACGGAATGCTTCATAAATTAAAATAGCTGCTGTATTAGATAAATTTAATGAACGCACTTTATCAGTCATTGGAATACGTAAACAATGATCGAAATTTTCTTCGATTACATTAGCTGGTAAGCCGTTCGTTTCTCTTCCAAATACAAAATAGTAATCCTTCTCACGTTTGCTATAATCAAACGCTGTATGAGCTTTCTCGCCATACTTTGTTAAATAGAAGAATTCACCGTCTTTATTTTTCTCATAAAACTCTTCAATTGAATCATAATACGTAATTTTCACGTGCTGCCAATAATCTAATCCTGCACGCTTTAACATTTTATCATCCGTTGAAAATCCAAGCGGTCTAATCAAATGTAATTCTGTTCCAGTTGCTGCACAAGTACGAGCAATATTCCCTGTATTTGCTGGAATTTCTGGTTGATATAAAACAACATGTACTCCCACGCGATATTCACCTCTGTTTTTTGTCTACTACGTATTATACCACTTGAGCGAAAAATCTCTACCCATTAATAATATGAAAGAATTTATATTTCATTTGTGGTGTATATTTACTAGAATCTTCATAGTTCCAATAACGCCGACGGCTATTCGCTGAATGTGCATTTACAAGTGGCATACCATCTGCGTCTTTTGCTACTACAATCGTCGTATGGTTCCACCTACCATCATCCTCGAAATCATAAGCGATGACATCACCAAGAATAAGGTCCTCTGGCCTTTCTACAGCTTCAGCTCGAAGTCCTGATGTAGCACCTGACAAATACCAATAAAAAGAGTGTGCAACAGCCCAGCTCCAACTCCACTGATTCTCCCTTTGCCACCATCCTTTACGAATATTAGGATATCCATTCATTGGTACTTCTCCAGTATGAAGACATTGAGAAATAAAATTCGTACAATTATCAGGGAAATTACGATATGCAGGGTTTCGATCATCCCACCAACGCTCTGCATATTTAACTGCCTCTAAACGGTTGTACTGATAGGAACCGTACTTCTCTTTTGTAACTTCCCTTTCTAATGTCTCACTCATTCCAACTGCTTCTGGCACTTCAATAGCATAATCACCTATTATCCGGCTATTATTTAAACAAACTCTTCGTTTTAATTGTTCCTCTTCAATATAAAATAATTCTTTATGCTTAATTAAATATTTAAAATGTATTTGATAATCAATTTCTTGATGATTGCTATTATTTAATTGCCTCATAAAAGAAACATCCGCAGTTGCTTTTACTATCTCTGCATTACGCTTTTGAAATAATTGTTTCTTTCTCTTTGCTATTTGCAATAAATCTTCAGCAATACCATCTACATTTGTTCGTTTCTCTGTTATATATGCTAAAAAGTGTTGGACTTGCTTTTCAATATTTATTTTTACAACCATTTCGTCTCCCTCCCATATTACAATATGAAAAAGGGAGATATTATCTACTCTTTTTTCTGCGCTAACAGTTCAAGTCCGCGATTCATTTCATGAAGAACCTCTTCGTCTTTCTCACGTTGCATCGCTTTTTCAATAGCTTCGCCCACGCCGTCTCCACCAATTTTTCCAAGCGCCCACGCTGCCGTCCCGCGAAGCACTGGTCTTGGATCATCTTTCATAACACCTATTAAATCTGGAATTGCTGATGCTTCTTTAAAATGTGCAAGTGCCAAAATTGCATTTCGTTGCAACGGTTTTTTACCTCTCCATGAACCAGACATAATTCCATATTTCTCTTTAAAATCACGATTGCTAATTGTTAAAAGCGGTGTTAATAACGGTTTAACTAACTCAGGATCTGGTTCCATCTCAGGGTGATTATGAAAATCCATTCCTTTATTTTTCGGACAAACTGTCTGACACGTATCACATCCATAAATACGATTACCTATTTTGTCGCGATACTCTTCTGGTAGGAATCCTTTCGTCTGTGTTAAAAATGCTATACACTTCTTCGAATCTAACTGTCCTCCTTGTATTAAAGCACCTGTAGGACAAATATCAATACACTTTGTACAGCTCCCGCATTGATCTTCTATCGGCTGATCTGGTGGGAATGGAACGTTTGTAATCATTTCTCCTAAATATACATACGAACCAAATTCAGGTGTAATAATAGAGCAGTTCTTACCGCTCCATCCAATACCAGCACGCTCTGAAACAGCTCGATCACTTAATTCACCCGTATCAACCATTGACTTAACTTCTATATCGGGAAGTTTTTCGATTAAATATGCTTCTAATTTCTGCAAACGATCTCGTAAAACGAGATGATAATCTTGTCCCCAAGAAGCACGACAAAAAATCCCGCGGCGTTCTCCACGCTTACTTAATGGTGCATTTTTTAATTTTGAAGGATACGCTAATGCAATCGCAATAATTGATTTTGCACCAGGTAATAGAAGCTGTGGGTTCGTTCTCTTTTCTATATCAGGCTCTTCAAATCCAGATTGATAATTTAATTGTTGCTGCTGGATTAACCGCTGCTTTAATTCTTCAAATGGTGAAGCACTAGCAAAGCCTATTTTATCTATACCAATCGTTTTACTATACGCAATAACATCTTGCTTTAATTGTTCAAAATCCATTCCTAATCGCCTCCTCAGATGAATCCATCCTTTATGTAACGATCTATTAGTTAGCAATTCACTTTCGGAATACTATTCTTTACTTCTATTTTCGCATACAATTACGTTTTCCAAACATTAAAAAACGCAATGCCTCGTTTATCTCGGAAACGAAACACTGCGTTGATCACAATTTATAGAAAAACATTTAATAAAATTTGGAGCGGGTGAAGAGAATCGAACTCTCGACCAGAGCTTGGAAGGCTCTTGTTTTACCACTAAACTACACCCGCAAATATGAAATACATATAAGATATTAGAATAACTTATGTAAAGTATTATAGCATGTACAAAAAGCGGAAGCAAGAATTTTATCGAAAAAAGTCGAAAAAGTGATGAGTAGCTCATCACTTTTTCAATTCTTTATCAATCGCCTTCTTCATACTATCGAAATCAGGGTTTGCAAGATTTCCGTTTATATATACTGAAGGAGCACCTTGAACTTTTAATTTTTGAGCACGATCTGAATCTTTACGTACTTTTTCTTTTATTTCTTTACTGTGTAAATCTTTCTTAAATTGATCTACATCAACTTTCGGAAGCTTCTCTTTCACAATGTTAAGAAGTAATTCTTCTGTAATCCATTCTTCCGTATCTTTCTTTTGACTTTGATAAATCTCATCATAGAAAGTCCAGAATGAATCTTTATCTTGTTTATAAATTGCTTCACCAGCTGCTGCACCTAAATCAGAGTCTTTCCCAATAAACGGAAAATTAATAAAGTATAACTGCACTTTACCTTTATCAATATACTCTTCTTTTAATCGTGGCAATACTGTTACATCCCAAGTACGACAAGCGGGACATTTGAAGTCTCCAAATTCAACTACCTTAACCGGAGCATCATCTTTCCCTAAAGATTGTTGTGTGGAATAAGCAAACATCTCATTCCCTTTATCTTTTTTGTCATTTATGATGCTATACGCAATCGTTCCGATCACAATCAATACTGCAATGGAAAAAACTATACCAAGAGCCATGAGTTTGTTCGATGATTTCATATACATTCCTCTTTAATTTCATATTCTGTATACAGCATTGTACACAATACACATAATATCAACACTTATATACGTCACGCAATGAACACGCTCACATAAATTACAAAAACACAATAATTGTGACGATATTGTGTCACGATTTGTCACGATTTGTCACAATTTATTCAAAAAAAGAAGCTCCTATGTAGGAACTTCCATTAGCTTACTGCTTTTTCACGAGCACTATTTAACATCGACTGCTCTGTTTTTATATCATGACGAATGACTAACTTCTCACTAACTGCTTGCACATACTCATCATGATTGATATAGCCTTCTTTCTCCATCAATCTCAAAACGACATTTCGTCTCTCTACGGCCTTATCATAATTTTGTGCCGGTGAGTAATAAGCAGGTGCCTTTACTACAGCAGCCATCATTGCACTTTCAGCCAATGTTAATTGGCTCACCTTTTTACCGAAGTATAGGTTTGCTGCTTTTTCAATTCCCCATGCTCCTTCTCCGTAATAAATATTGCTTACATACAATTTTAAAATTTCATCCTTCGTAAATGTACGTTCAATTTTTTTCGTATAGAAAATCTCTTTCCACTTACGAGAAAATGTACGTTCATTCGTTAAAAAAGCATTTTTAGATAACTGCTGTGTAATTGTGCTTCCGCCTTGCACAACACCACCAGCTTTTATATTTTCAACAGACGCTCTGACAATCGCTATATAATCTAAACCGTTATGATGATAAAACCTTTTATCTTCTGTCGCAATAAATGCATGTGTCAATGATTCTGGTACCTCTAACTTAGCCGGTACATGTAATTTACTAATATCACTTTTCTCAATCATTACATTTCCAATGAATAATAACGTAAAACTTAACAATAATAATAAAATAATGGCTTTATAAAAAAACTTAGTCATTGGATTTAATGCAACTTTTTGATGATAATTCACCCTAGATAATACTCGTTCTTTCATCTTAAACACCTCTTTTCCACATAGCGTATAACTCTTACTTTAAGAATACCTTGTTGTAAAAAAATATCCCATCGATTTCTCTTACACGTACCTTACATCATTGTAAGGTATAAATTGAAACTTTCATCAGACCCCCACCAATCTGGCTGCCCGGCAAATAGCGGGATAAAAAAGTATTGTATCACAGTCCTTTTTTATCTACTATTCATCTGAAATATTGAATATAGATTATGCTAAATCAATAGCAGATTAGATCTTAAGGCTATTATACTTTCTCTATTAAAGCGCCCTATTTTCATTATATCATCTACCAATATATATACTTTTGAGTATCTAGTAATCTAAATGTACATAATATATCATATATTATACAGAACAAACGTTCTTTAAATCAATACTAACACTATTATTATTTTGACCTTTTTCTTAAACAGTATACAAAAAAGAGTAGTGATTTGACTGTATCTCAAATCGGCTACTCTTTTCTTTACAATCTTCCTATTAAGTTATACGGCTGCACTTCCCACGTTTCATACGGAATGAAATGGATTGCTCTCATCGCATCAAGCGTTCTGGATTTCATATGAGGACGCGTTATATACTCATTTATGTTCTCTTCGTTTAAAGCTACAAATTTAGCCTCTTGTATTTCTTCATGTTGAATTTTTATTTCACCGCTTACATATACTACTTTAAAAACGACAGCTAAAATGTTCATGGAAGCATTATAATAAACTCCTGTAACTCCAAGCGGCTTCACAGTTAAACCCGTCTCCTCAAGCATTTCCCTACAAACAGCTTGATCGAGTGCTTCCCCTTCTTCTACCTGTCCTCCTGGTAACTCCCACGTATCAGCTCGCCAGTGTACCTTTGCTAATAACACTTCATCTTTTTCATTTGTTAAATAGCCTGCTACAGCAACGATATGTTTTGGTGTTTTTTGTTCCATGTTAAGCCTCCTAGCAATAATGAATATTTCATATATCCCTATAAGCATATTCCCTGTTTACAATAAAATACCTTTATTAAAAAAGCCCCTATTCGTTAAACGAACTGATATTATCCCCTTTAGGTAGACAGTGTGAAAAAGACCATGTATACACATGGATGTTACACTATTACGTGGAGGG